>NZ_JAJSED010000001.1:1582500-1642500 GCF_023555385.1 Guyparkeria hydrothermalis | reverse complement strand
TCGTGGCAAGCTTAACCGAGTAGGGGAGGCGTAGCGAAAGCGAGTCTGAACAGGGCGTTCAGTCGCGGTCAGTAGACCCGAAACCGGCGCGATCTACCCATGGCCAGGGTGAAGGTCAGGTAATACTGACTGGAGGCCCGAACCCACTAATGTTGAAAAATTAGGGGATGAGCTGTGGGTCGGAGTGAAAGGCTAATCAAGCCCGGAGATAGCTGGTTCTCCTCGAAAGCTATTTAGGTAGCGCCTCATGTCTCACTCTCGGGGGTAGAGCACTGTTATGGCTAGGGGGTCATCCCGACTTACCAAACCATGGCAAACTCCGAATACCGAGAAGTGCAATCATGGGAGACACACAGTGGGTGCTAACGTCCATTGTGGAGAGGGAAACAACCCAGACCGCCAGCTAAGGCCCCAAAGTGTGTGCTAAGTGGGAAACGATGTGGGAAGGCAGAGACAGCCAGGAGGTTGGCTTAGAAGCAGCCATCCTTTAAAGAAAGCGTAATAGCTCACTGGTCAAGTCGGCCTGCGCGGAAGATTTACCGGGGCTCAAGCACACCGCCGAAGCTGCGGATGCCGTAAGGCATGGTAGAGGAGCGTTCCGTAGGCCTGCGAAGGTGAACTGTGAGGTTTGCTGGAGGTATCGGAAGTGCGAATGCTGACATGAGTAACGATAATACGAGTGAAAACCTCGTACGCCGAAAGTCCAAGGTTTCCTGCGCAACGCCAATCGGCGCAGGGTGAGTCGGCCCCTAAGGCGAGGCTGAGAAGCGTAGTCGATGGGAAGCAGGTTAATATTCCTGCACCGACCGTTATTGCGATGGGGGGACGGAGAAGGCTAGGCCAGCCGGCAGTTGGTGTCCGGTTTAAGCCCGTAGGCGGATCTCTTAGGCAAATCCGGGAGATCAACGCCGAGAGGTGATGACGAGTTCCCACGGGAACGAAGTGGTTGATGCCAGGCTTCCAGGAAAAGCCTCTAAGCTTCAGATAACGGTTGACCGTACCCGAAACCGACACAGGTGGACTGGATGAGAATTCCAAGGCGTTGAGAGAACTCGGGTGAAGGAACTAGGCAAAATAGCACCGTAACTTCGGGAGAAGGTGCGCCCCCGGTACGTGATCGGACTTGCTCCGTAAGCGGAAGGGGGTTGCAGTGACCAGGCCGCTGCGACTGTTTATCAAAAACACAGCACTCTGCAAACTCGAAAGAGGACGTATAGGGTGTGACGCCTGCCCGGTGCCGGAAGGTTAATTGATGGGGTTATCTTCGGAGAAGCCCTTGATCGAAGCCCCGGTAAACGGCGGCCGTAACTATAACGGTCCTAAGGTAGCGAAATTCCTTGTCGGGTAAGTTCCGACCTGCACGAATGGCGTAACGATGGCGGCGCTGTCTCCACCCGAGACTCAGTGAAATTGAAATCGCTGTGAAGATGCAGTGTACCCGCGGCAAGACGGAAAGACCCCGTGAACCTTTACTACAGCTTTGCACTGAATACTGAACCTACTTGTGTAGGATAGGTGGGAGGCTTTGAAACCAGGACGCCAGTTCTGGTGGAGCCACCCTTGAAATACCACCCTGGTACGTTTGGTGTTCTAACCCAGGTCCCTTATCGGGATCGGGGACCGTGCATGGTGGGTAGTTTGACTGGGGCGGTCTCCTCCGAAAACGTAACAGAGGAGCACGAAGGTTGGCTAAGCACGGTCGGAAATCGTGCGGTTAGTGCAAGAGCATAAGCCAGCTTGACTGTGAGACAGACACGTCGAACAGGGTCGAAAGACGGTTCTAGTGATCCGGTGGTTCTGTATGGAAGGGCCATCGCTCAACGGATAAAAGGTACTCCGGGGATAACAGGCTGATACTGCCCAAGAGTCCATATCGACGGCAGTGTTTGGCACCTCGATGTCGGCTCATCACATCCTGGGGCTGAAGCAGGTCCCAAGGGTATGGCTGTTCGCCATTTAAAGTGGTACGCGAGCTGGGTTCAGAACGTCGTGAGACAGTTCGGTCCCTATCTGCCGTGGGCGTTGGAGATTTGAGGGAATCTGTCCTTAGTACGAGAGGACCGGGATGGACGAACCTCTGGTGTTCCGGTTGTCACGCCAGTGGCACTGCCGGGTAGCTAAGTTCGGATGGGATAACCGCTGAAAGCATCTAAGCGGGAAGCCCACCCCAAGATGAGATCTCCCCGAGGCCTCGAGCCTCCTGAAGGGCCGTGGAAGACCACCACGTTGATAGGCGGGATGTGGAAGTGCAGTAATGCATGCAGCTAACCCGTACTAATTACCCGTGCGGCTTGACCATATAACGCCAAAGCAACACACATAGATACAACACACGCATTCGCTTTACCGCCGATCAGCCTCAGGCTGGTCGGTTACCCCTTCGCCTGGCGTCCATAGAGCGGTGGAACCACCTGTTCCCATCCCGAACACAGCAGTGAAACGCCGCATCGCCGATGATAGTGTGGGGCTTCCCCATGTGAAAGTAGGTCAACGCCAGGCTCCCCATCCCGAAACCCCCGCATGCCTCAAGGCTGCGGGGGTTTCTCGTTGTAGGATTTGGCGTACACGCAGAGAGGTCGATTCCTACACGACTTTCGGAATCGCCTGATGGTGTCGGCCACCGAACGCACATAAAGTGCCTTGGGTGGAAGCATCTCCAATCAGGTGTTCATGACAGGTTGGCGTGTTGTGTTCCGGTTTGGTGTGACGCCGTCTGGCTGGCGTGGACGACCCCTCGCACGCGGCGCTGCTCTATCTCGATCGTGTGTCGGGAGATGAGTGGCCGACAGCAATCGGCGTCGGTCGGGCCCCGACTGAACACATCGTCACCCGCCGGGGATCGGCGGGGCGCCTCGCTCAGTGATGACCTGCGGGAAAGCCGGGGGGTGAAGGCACGGATGACGCGGCCAGTGGTGCCGCAGATGACTGTGTACCCCTGAATTCATATCTCCCCTCGGTGACTCGTTGCCCCGGCAATTGCCGGGGTTTTCTTTTGTCGGATAGAAAAGGGCGGATGCCGCGAGTGGGCATGACAATGCGGCCCGTGTGCGCGACAATGGCGCCCTTTCAATATCTCTATCCGCGGAATGGCCCACCATGAACCTGCATGAATATCAGGCCAAGTCACTGCTGTCGGAATTCGGGATCGAGGTCCCGCCCAACCTGCTGCTGAAACAGGCGAGCGCTAAACAGGTCGCCACGGCGTTGCCGGTGAGCGCGACCGGCCGCTGGGTGGTCAAGGCGCAGGTGCATAGTGGAGCGCGGGGCAAGGCCGGCGGGGTCCGGCTGGTCGGTTCCGGAGACGAGGTGGTCGGGGCCGCCGACGCGATGATCGGCACACGACTGGTCACCGGCCAGACCGGCCCGGCCGGCCTGCCTGTCGATGCCGTGCTGGTGGAGCCGGCCGCGACGATCGAGCACGAGTACTACCTCGCGGTGACGGTGGATCGCGCGCTGCAGCGGGTCGTGATGATCGCCTCACCTCAAGGCGGGATGGACATCGAGGCTGTCGCCGCCTCCAATCCCGAGGCAATCTTCCATGCGGTGGTCAATCCGACCGTGGGGTTGGCCGCGTATCAGGCTCGCGACCTGGCTTTCGCCCTCGGACTGGAAGGTAACGGCGTGAAGTCGTTCGTCTCTCTGGCCCTTAAGCTTTATCAGGCCTTCGTCGAGCGCGATGCCGCTTTGATCGAGATCAATCCGCTTGCTCGGGTGGCCGAGGGCGATCTCGCGGTGGTGGATGCCAAGGTGTCGCTGGACGACAACGCCGGATATCGGCAGGCCGACTGGTGGCAGCAACGTGACGTTGCCCAGGAGGATCCCGCGGAACGCAAGGCGATCGACCACGGACTGAACTACGTCTCACTCGACGGCAATATCGCCTGCATGGTCAATGGCGCCGGCTTGGCGATGGCTACCATGGATTTGATCCAACACGCCGGTGGCATGCCGGCGAACTTCCTCGACGTAGGTGGGGGCACCTCTGCGGCCAAGGTGACCGAGGCCTTCAAACTGATTCTCGAGAACGAGCGCGTCGAGGCCATCCTGGTCAATATCTTCGGCGGGATCGTACGTTGTGACCTGATCGCCGAAGGCATTATCGAGGCGGCCCGCGAGGTCTCGCTGGAGGTGCCGACGGTTGTCCGGCTGGCCGGGACCAACGCCGAAGCGGGCCGGCGCATGCTGGCCGAGTCCGGTCTGGCGCTGACCGCCGAGGACGATCTCGCCGCTGCCGCCAATCGGGCGGTGGCCCTTGCCAACAGCAGCCGGGAGGCGTCCCGATGAGCATTCTGGTCGACGAATCCACCCGCGTGATCTGCCAGGGTTTTACCGGCAAGCAGGGCACTTTCCACTCGGAGCAAGCACTCGCTTACGGCACACGTCTTGTCGGCGGGGTGACGCCCGGCAAGGGCGGACAGACGCACCTGGGGCTGCCGGTGTTCGACACGGTCGCCGACGCGGTCCGCGAAACGGGGGCGACCGCGAGCATGATCTACGTGCCGGCCCCGTTTGCCGCCGATTCGATCCTCGAGGCCGCAGCGGCCGGCATCGAAGTCATCGCCTGCATCACCGAAGGCATTCCCGTGGTCGACATGCTCAAGGTCAAGGCCGTGCTGGCGCAGGACTACCCGGATGCCTGCCTGATCGGCCCGAATTGCCCGGGTCTGATCACGCCGGACTCCTGCAAAATCGGCATCATGCCCGGTTCGATTCACAGCAAGGGGCGTGTCGGCGTCGTCTCGCGATCGGGCACGCTTACCTACGAGGCGGTCGCCCAGACCACCGCGGAGGGGCTGGGGCAGAGTACCTGCGTCGGCATCGGCGGCGACCCCATCGGCGGGCTGGATTTCATCGATTGCCTGTCGCGCTTCGCCGACGATCCGCAGACCGAGCTGGTGCTGATGGTGGGCGAGATCGGCGGCGGCGCCGAGGAGGCGGCTGCCGACTTCATCCGCCAGGGCTACCCGAAGCCGGTGGTGGCGTACATCGCCGGTGCGACCGCGCCGTCTGGCAAGCGCATGGGGCATGCCGGTGCGGTAATCGCGGGCGGGAAGGGGACCGCTGCGGCCAAGTGCGAGGCGCTGCGCGCGGCGGGCGTGCACGTGGTCGAGAGCCCGGCCGATCTCGGTGTGACGGCCGCCCGGGTGCTCAATGGTCAGGCCGAGGGCAGCAGCGCATTGTGAGTGATCAGCTGAACGGTATCGAGGAGCGCGAGGTCGACGGGCTCCGAATCGCGCTCGCCCAGATAAATACCCGGGTCGGCGACAGCCGGTCCAACGCCGCGCGCGTGATCGAACTGGTAAAACGCGCCCGCAAGGAAGTCGATGCTCGGCTGGTCGTGTTCCCCGAACTAACCCTGTCGGGCTACCCGCCCGAGGATCTGCTGCTGCGGCGCGACTTTGTCGATGCCTGCGAGGCCGAGTTGGCCCACATCGCCGAGCGTGTCGGCGAGACCGCCGTACTGATCGGCACGCCGGGGCGGGGCCCGGACGGCCATCTGCAGAACCAGGCGGTACTGATCGACGGTGGTCGGATCGTGGCTCGATACGCCAAGCAGGCGCTGCCGAACTACGGGGTGTTCGACGAGAAGCGCTATTTCCGCAAGGGCACCGAGACCCTGGTCGAGGAGATCGATGGTGTGCCGGTTGGGGTCGTGATCTGCGAGGATGCCTGGCGCGAGGGGCCGATCGAGCAGACCGCCCAGGCCGGCGCCAAGGTGATCTGTGTACTCAATGCCTCGCCCTTTCACCGGCTCAAGACTCGCGAGCGCGAGGCGCAGATCGCCGAGCGCGTGCACTCCAGCGGCTGCGCGATCATCTACGTCAATCTGGTCGGCGGTCAGGACGAGCTCGTTTTCGACGGTCGCTCGTTCGTTTCCTGCCGTACCGGCAACCACATGCACCTGCCCGGGTTTGCGGAGAGCATCGGCTGGACCGAGGTGTCGGCCGACGGCGAGATCGTCGCCCATGGGCAGAGCCACGAATGGCAGGAAGGCGAGGCGGAAATCTACCGCGCCCTGACTACCGGCATCGCCGACTACGTGCGCAAGAACGGTTTTTCGGGCGTGGTGCTGGGACTGTCCGGTGGTATCGACTCCTCGCTGGTGCTGGCCCTGGCGGTCGACGCCCTAGGCGCCGACAACGTGCTCGCCGTGCGCATGCCGTCGCAGTACACCTCGCCGATGAGCCTCGAGGACGCCGCACTCCAGTGCGAGGCCCTCGGCGTGCGTTGCGAGACGCTCTCGATCGAGCCGATCTTTGGCCAGTTCAAGGAGACCCTCAGCCCCCTGTTCGCGGGCCTGGCCGAGGATGTCACCGAGGAAAACCTGCAGGCGCGCGCCCGCGGCGTGATCCTGATGGCCCTGTCGAACAAGTTCGGCCGGTTGTTGCTGACCACCGGCAACAAGTCGGAGCTTGCGGTTGGCTACGCCACCCTCTATGGCGACATGGCCGGCGGCTTCGCCCCGATCAAGGATGTGCCCAAAACGGTCGTCTATCAGCTGGCGCGCTACCGAAATACCCTCGGCGGGACGGTGCGCCCGGAACTGGCCGCCGTGCCCGAGCGGGTGATCACCCGCGAGCCGTCCGCTGAGCTGCGCGCCGATCAGCTGGATTCGGATTCGCTGCCGGCTTACGAGGACCTTGATCGCATCATCCAGGCCTTCGTCGAGGAGGATCACAGCATCGAGGAGATCGTCGCGATGGGGTTGGACGAAGCCGTGGTGCGTCGTGTGGTGGGCATGATCCTGGTCAACGAGTACAAGCGGCGTCAGGCGCCGCCGGGCGTGCGCATCAGCCGGCGTGCCTTCGGCCGGGACCGTCGCTATCCGATCAGCTCGGGCTTCCGCCCCGACAAGACCGGCTCCTGATCCTGGCGCCGCCGGATCGGGCGCGTCAGCCCAGATCGCCCCACTGATATTGCAGCACCGCCACGCCGGTGATTGCGGCCGTCTCCGCGCGCAGGATGCGCGGACCCAGGGTCAGGGCGCGGAAGTCGTGCTCGATGGCCGTTTTCACCTCGTCGTCCGTCAGTCCGCCCTCCGGGCCTACCAACAATGCCACCTCGTCGGGGCGCGGCTGCTCCCGCAGCTCGGTCAGCAGTCGTTCGGCGCGCGGGTCGAGTACCAGGCGTACCGGCGCCTCGGTGGCGACGATCGCCTCGTCCAGTGACCGAATCGGTTCGATGGTGGGCAGGATGTCGCGACCGCACTGCTCGCAGGCGTTGATCATGATCTGGCGCCAGCGGACAATGCGCTTCTCGGCCCTCGCGCCCTTGAGTTCCAGCACGCTGCGCTCGGTCTCCACAGGCGCGATGGTCGTCACCCCGAGTTCGACGGCCTTCTGGATCACCAGCTCCATCTTCTCGCCCTTGGCCAGAGCGGCCATCAGGGTGATCGGCACCACCGATTCGGTCGGGCTCGGCTCGCTACTCTCGACCTGCACGCGCGCCTCGCGCCGGGCCAGTACCAGTTGCGCACGCGCACGCCGGCCGCGACCGTTGAACAGCTCCAGTGGCTGGCCGTCCTTGAGGCGCAGCACGTTGCGCAGGTAGTTGACGGTTTCCGCCGGGAGGTCGATCTCCCGGCCGGGCTCGAGTTCGGCGTCGACGAAGACGCGACGGATGCGCATGGTCGAGTTAGCGAATCGCCGCGTGACTGGCGTCGTGCGTAACCTGGAAGACGTGACGGTAATCGTCCTCGTCGAGCACGTAGGGCGGCATCCAGTAGAGGGTGTTGCCCAGCGGGCGCAGCAGCAGTTCGTGCTCCAGCGCGTACTGGTAGGCGCGCACGCCGCGGCGCTCCTCTGAGGGGAACGGCTCGCCGGTCTCCGGGTTGACCAGGTCCATCGCCGCGATCATGCCGGTGCGGCGCACGTTCGTGATGTGCGGCAGCTTGGCTAGCTCGGCCAGGTGGCCGTCCATGATCTCCTGTGCCTTGTGGTTGGCATTGATCACGTCGTCGCGCTCGAACAGGTCGAGAGTGGCCAGGGCCGCGGCGCAGGCGAGCGGGTTGCCCGTGAAGCTGTGGCTGTGCAGGAACGCTCGCATGGTGTTGTAGTCGTCGTAGAACGCCTGGTAGACCGTGTCGCTGGTCATGACCGCGGCCAGCGGCAGGTAGCCTGCGGTCAGTCCCTTGGACAAGCACATGAAGTCCGGGGTGATGTCGGCCTGCTCGCAGGCGAACAGCGTGCCGGTGCGGCCGAAGCCCACCGCGATCTCGTCGGCGATCAGGTGGACGTCGAACTCGTCACAGAGCAGGCGCAGGCCGCGAATGTAGTCCGGGTGGTGCATCAGCATGCCCGCGGCGCACTGCACCAGCGGTTCGACGATCACCGCCGCGGTGCGGTCGGCCTGTTCCTCGAGGATCTTGCGCATGCCATCGAGTGCCTCGGCGGCCCGTTCGCGGCAGTCGCCACGGTCCTGGCGGCAGGCTGGCGACGGTGCGGTCGCGGTGGCGCGCAGCAGCGGGCCGTAGGTGTCCTTGTACAGACCGACGTCGCCGACCGAGAGCGTGCCGAGGGTCTCGCCGTGGTAGCTGTTGGCCACGGTGATGAATTCGCTCTTGTCGGGTTTGCCGCTGTTGCGCCAGTAGTGGTAGCTCATCTTCAGCGCCACCTCGACCCCGGAGGAGCCGTTGTCGGCGTAGAAGGCGCGGTCGAGCCCGCTCGGGGTGATCTCGACCAGTCGCTCGGAGAGTTCGACCACCGGGCCGTGCGAGAAGCCGGCCAGGATCACGTGTTCGAGCTTGTCGAGCTGCGCCTTGATGCGGTCGTTGATGTAGGGGTTGGCGTGGCCGAAGATGTTGACCCACCAGGAGCTGATGATGTCGAGGTAGCGGCGGCCGTCGAAGTCGTACAGCCACGGGCCTTCACCGCGGTCGACGGGCACCAGCGGGATAGACTCGTGGTCCTTCATCTGGGTGCAGGGGTGCCAGAGGACGTTCAGGTCGCGGCGTTGCCAGTCCTGGTTGCGGGTCATTCCGGGCTCTCCTGGGAATTAGCGTTCGAGAATGGTTTCTTCGACCCGGCGACCGAAGTGCCGTCCGCCGCGCTCGGTCAACGAGACGCGCACCCGGTCACCGGGGTTCAGGTCGAGCACGCTCACCGCCTTGCCCTCGGGGTTCACCAGGCGGATGGTCTCGGCGTGCTGCAGGATGGCGGAGAAAACATTGGCCTCGTCGTCGACCGCCTCGATCTGCACCATCGGGCGGCGCTCGATCTTGTTGCGGCCGACGGCAAGCGCGCGTGTCTTCCCATCGGCGCCGACCACCAGGGCCGGATCGCCGCTGGCCATCTCGGCGAGATAGCGCACCCGGTCGCCGGGGGTGACCACATAGCCATGGATCGCGCCGGCATTGACGCGGAAGGGCCGGGCGGCGCAGTGCGGGTTGTCGACGTTCTCGCTGTGAACGAGAAAGCGGGCGTGATTGAAGCTGCCCACCAGCAAGCCCTCGCCGGGATCGAGCTCGCCGATCAGGTCGAGGCAGCTGCGGTCGCCCATACCCACCGGGGTGATCGCGGTGATGCGCGCTTCGGTCAGGGACAGCGGGGCGGGCTGGAGTTCGTCGAGCACGCGCCCGAGCGCCTCGATTGCCGGCCTGTCCGCATTGCGCAACCAGATGCCGGCCACTCCCTGTTCCATGATGGTCAGGGCGAGCTTGGCCTGTTCGGCAGTGTCGACCACCTGGACCACCTTCGCGCCACGGGCGATCAGGTTCTCGGCCGGGATGATGGTCCACTCGGCCGGTTCGACCACCGCGAGCCGATTGTGGCGGACGGCTTCCTCGTCGCTTTCCCGCTTGATGCGATAGCGGTCGAAGTCGCGGCCTTCCTGCAGGTCGCCGTCGCTGCCGACCCGCGGTAGACCGGCCGTGTCGGCGCCCTCCGGCAGTACCAGGGCCGTGGCGCCGGCCTCGCGCGCGGCGTGCGCGTCCGCCGGGTCGGCCGGCTCGATCCAGATGTGTTTGCGCGGGGTCGAATCGCTCATGATCGGCAGTATAACGTCTCGCCGGCGGGGCGCGGGCCGGTACTCAGTCGCCGATCAGCCCGGCGTCTTCGCACAGCCGGATCACCGGCCCGGAGCGGTTCATGGCGTAGAAGTGGATGCCCGGCGCGCCGGCGTCGACCAGTTGTCGGCACAGCTCGCTGACCACGTCGTGACCGAAGGCGCGCAGCCCCTCGAGGTCGTCGCCGAACCCTTCCAGCCGTTTTCTCAGCCAGCGCGGGATGTCCGCCCCGCACATGTCGGAGAAGCGCGCCAGCTGCTGGTAGTTGGTGATCGGCATCACGCCGGGGACGATCGGCACGGCGATGTTCAGCCGCTCGCAGTCGTCGAGAAAGCGCCGGTAGGCCTCGATCGAGTAGAAGTACTGCGTGATCGCGGCGTCCGCGCCGGCCTCGACCTTGCGCTTGAAGTTGGCCAGATCGGTTTCGGCATCGGGCGCCTGCGGATGGATTTCCGGGTAGGCGGCCACCTCGACGTGGAACCAGTCGCCGCTGTACTCGCGGATGAAGGCGACCAGCTCGTTGGCGTAGCGGAAGTCGCCCGGGTCCTGCATGCCGCTGGGCAGATCGCCGCGCAGGGCGACGATGCGGCGGATGTCCTGCTCGCGGTAATCGTCGAGGATCGCCGCGATGCCCTCGCGTGAGGAGCCGATGCAGGACAGGTGCGGGGCGGCCGGGATGCCGGAGTCGCGCTGGATCTCGCGCACCGTTTCGAAGGTGCGTGTCTGGGTCGAGCCGCCGGCGCCGAAGGTTACCGAGAAGTACTCGGGGCGGATCTCGCGCGCCAGGGTCTGGTAGACCTCGCGCAGCTTGGCCTCGCCGTCGTCGGACTTGGGCGGAAAGAATTCGCAGGAAACCGGGATGGACATGATTCCTCCGGGAAGTGAACGGTGGGCCCGGACGCTGCGTCCGGGCCGTCATGGCGCCGGATCAGTAACGATACGCGTCCGGCTTGAACGGGCCCTCGGCCGGGACACCCAGGTACTTGGCCTGATCCTCGGTCATGCGCGTGAGCACGCCGCCGAATCCCTCGACCATGTAGCGGGCGACCTCTTCATCAAGCTGCTTGGGCAGCACCTCGACCCGCAGGGAGGCCTGCTTCTTGTCGGCGGGCAGTTCGGCAAAGCGATCCTGGTAGAGGTGGATCTGGGCGAGCACCTGGTTGGCGAACGAGCCGTCCATGATCCGGCTCGGGTGACCGGTGGCGTTGCCGAGATTCACCAGGCGGCCCTCGGAGAGCAGGATCAGATAGTTCTCGCTGTCCGGATCGAAGTCGCCGCCGGCGGTCGCTTCGCGGTAGACCTTGTGCACCTGCGGCTTGATCTCTTCCCAGGCCCAGTTCTTGCGCATGTAGGCGGTGTCGATCTCGTTGTCGAAGTGACCGATGTTGCAGACCACCGCACCGTTCTTCAGTGCGCGCAGCATGGGCGCATCGCAGACGTTGACGTTGCCGGTGGTGGTCACGATCAGGTCGATCTTGCCCAGCAACTCGGCATTGATGCCGTCGTCACTGCCGGTGTTGACGCCGTCGCGATAGGGCGAGACTACCTCGAAGCCGTCCATTGCAGCCTGCATGGCGCAGATCGGGTCGATCTCGCTCACCTTGACGATCATGCCTTCCTGGCGCAGCGAGGCGGCGGAGCCCTTGCCGACGTCGCCGTAGCCGACCACCAGGGCCTGCTTGCCGGAAAGCAGATGGTCGGTGGCCCGCTTGATCGCATCCGAGAGCGAGTGGCGGCAGCCGTACTTGTTGTCGTTCTTCGACTTGGTAACCGCGTCGTTGACGTTGATCGCCGGGATCTTGAGCGAGCCGTCGGCCAGCATCTCGAGCAGGCGGTGCACGCCGGTGGTGGTCTCCTCGGAGACGCCGTGGATGCCCTCGAGCAGGTTCGGGTACTTCTCGTGCATCAGGCCGGTGAGATCACCGCCGTCGTCAAGCAGCAGGTTCGGCGTCCAGGCATTATCGGCATCGCCCGGGCCGTGGATGGTCTGCTCGACGCACCACCAGTATTCCTCCTCGGTCTCGCCCTTCCAGGCAAATACCGGGATGCCGGCCGCGGCAATGGCCGCCGCGGCCTGGTCCTGGGTGGAGAAGATGTTGCAGGACGACCAGCGGACCTCGGCGCCGAGCGCGATCAGGGTCTCGATCAGGACCGCGGTCTGGATGGTCATGTGGATACAGCCGGCGATGCGGGCACCGGCGAGCGGCTGCTCGGCGCGGTACTTCTCGCGGATCTTGATCAGCGCCGGCATCTCGCGCTCGGCGATCCGGATCTCGCGGCGACCCCAGTCGGCCAGGTTGATGTCGGCGACTTTGTAGTCGTTGAAGGCTTGCGGCTTGGTTACGGCATTCATCGTGAGCGCGTCCTCGTCAATGTCTTTCGCATGGATCGACTCGAACGCGAGGGCGCGCTGCCGCTCTTGTCCAAGTCGAGACTTGAAAGCGAACCCGGTTCCGAACGGGAGGGGTTCTCAAGAGCGCCGTTGATCAGGTGGCCGGGGCGAATGCCTCGACCGCCGCGCCCGGGCCGAGCCTGATCCGCGGGATACGGATTGCAGCGCTCCTCGGTCGGGGCGGGAATTTCAGGTCGGGGAGTATAACCGGCGATCCGGCCGACTGCACGGCCGGGCGCGGTAGGGGCTCAGAGACCAGCGTCGGCGCGCAGCGCTTCGGCACGGTCGGTGCGCTCCCAGGCGAACTCCGGCTCCTCGCGGCCGAAATGGCCGCCGACCGCGGTCTTGCGGTAGATCGGGCGGACCAGGTCGAGCATCTGCAGGATGCCGTAGGGGCGCAGGTCGAAATGCTGGCGCACCAACTCGGTGATGCGTTCGTCGGAGATATGACCGGTCCCGAAGGTATCGACGCTGATCGAGGTCGGCTCGGCCACGCCGATGGCGTACGAGATCTGGATCTCGCAGCGGTCGGCCAGCCCGGCGGCGACGATGTTCTTGGCGACATAGCGCCCGGCGTAGGCGGCCGAGCGGTCGACCTTGGAGGGGTCCTTGCCGGAGAAGGCGCCGCCGCCGTGGCGGGCCATGCCGCCGTAGGTGTCGACGATGATCTTGCGCCCGGTCAGGCCGCAGTCGCCCACCGGGCCGCCGATGATGAACTGGCCGGTCGGGTTGATGTGGTACTTGGTCTCGCTGTCGAGCCATTCGGCCGGCAGCACCGGCTTGATGATCTCCTCCATCACCGCTTCGCGCAGTTCGGCCTGGCCGATGTCCGGGTTGTGTTGCGTGGAGAGCACCACCGCGTCGATGCCGGCCGGCACGCCGTTCTCGTAGCGGAAGGTCACCTGCGATTTGGCATCCGGTCGCAGCCAGGGCAGCGTGCCCGCTTCGCGCACCTCGGCCTGCTGCTGCACCAGGCGGTGGGCGTAGGTGATCGGCGCGGGCATCAGCACGTCGGTCTCGTTGGTGGCGTAGCCGAACATCAGACCCTGGTCGCCAGCACCCTGTTCGGTATCCACCTCGCGGTCGACGCCCTGGGCGATGTCGGAGGACTGCTTGCCGATCGCGTTGAGCACGCCGCAGGTGTGGCCGTCGAAACCCAACTCCGAGCTGGTGTAGCCGATGTCGACGATCACCTCGCGCACCAGCTCGTCGACGTCCACCCAGGCGGAGGTGGTGACCTCGCCGGCGAGTACCACGAAGCCGGTCTTCACCAGCGCCTCGCAGGCTACCCGGGCGCGGGGGTCCTGTTCGAGGATGGCATCAAGAATCGCGTCACTGATCTGGTCGGCGATCTTGTCCGGGTGGCCCTTGGAGACCGACTCGGAGGTGAACAGGTGGCGCTTCGGGGCAGTTGCGCTCATGTCGTGCAGGCCTCTTTCGCGTGCAGGGTGAAGAAGTCAGGTTGCCTGTCCGGGTCGTCAAGAACGGCCCGGCGGCGGTGGATCATGCCACAGCTGGCGGGATCGTGGATCAGTAACCGTAGGTGCCGATCAGCAGTTCGGCCTTGCCCGCGTAGTAACGGTTCGATGCCGGAACGATGTCGGTCAGGCTCTGTTCCTCGAGAATGCGCTGGCCTTCCTCGGTTTCCGGGAACGACAGCAGGGCCTGCTTGAGTGCCTTGCGGGTGCGCTCGTTCACCTTGGGCGATACCGAGAAGCCAAGGAACGGCAACGGCTCGGTGGTCACGACCGGGTACAGCCCGGCATAGCCGCCGACCAGCGGGGTCGGGATCACGCCTGCCCGGGCCTTGCCCTCGAGTACGGCGGTGGCGACGTCACGGTTGGTCTGCTCGAACACCAGCGTCGGCTGTTGGACCGGGTTCGGGAACAGTTGGTAGAGCACGAGGGCGCCGACCGACGGCGACGGCTGGACCGCGACCCGCTGGTTGACCAGCTCCTTCGGCGAGAGCACCAGGTCATCGTCACGGGTGACCAGCGACTGGGTGACCTCGCCGTCGAAGCGCGCCACGACCTGCCAGTTCTGACGCTGGACTCGGAAATCGGTCACCGGGGCGGCGTCGAGGGCGACATCGAAGTCCGAACCGCCACGGGTCGCTTCCCAGAAGGACAGGTAGTTGGGGAAGAGCTTCAGCTCGACGGGCTGGCCCAGCCGGCGGCTCAGGTATTCGGCGACCGGGGTGTAGACCTCTTTCAGTTCCGGTTCGGGCAGGAACGGGGCGATCGCCATCTGCAATGGCGTGCTGGCCTGAGCCGGCATGGCCGCGACCAGCAGGGCAAAGGCGCCGGTCAGGAATGAGGCGAAACGGGCACGCATGCCGGAACTTCGGCTGGTCGGAATGTGTCGACGGTTGGGAATGGGTCGCGAGGGCGCGCTCATGGGTGGAGTCTCCTGGTCCTTGGTAACCGGTTCTTGTTGTTGTGGCCGGTCTGTGGCCGGCTTGGTCGAGCGCCGCGTGACGGGACCTGGCTCGGGTGGTCCGTCCGACGGGGTTCGGGTGGGCTGAAAATACCACAGTTGCCAGGCTGGCGACGAGCGCTCCGGTCGTGGCCGGGGCGCGTGCCGGCATGCGACACTCCTCGCCATCGGTTCTTTATATTCGAGGAGGCAAGCACATGGCTCGCACGGAAACACCGGTCTGCGATTTCGGTCGGCCCGCCGTCGATTTCTCCCTGCCGGATACCGAAGGGCGCATCTGGCGGCTCGCGGATGTTCGCGGCGAAAAGGGCACGCTGGTGATGTTCATCTGCAACCACTGCCCCTACGTCAAGGCAGTGCTCGAGCGCATCGTCCGCGACGCGCGCGAGTTGAAGGGGCTGGGGGTGAACACCGTTGCCATTATGTCCAACGACCCGACCGACTACCCCGAGGACTCGCCGGAGAACATGAAGCGCCTCGCCGAGGCGCTCAAGTTCCCGTTCCCCTACCTGCTCGACGAGTCGCAGGCGGTGGCGAAGGCCTATGGGGCGGTCTGCACGCCGGACTTCTTCGGCTACAACGGCGATCTCGAGCTGCAGTATCGCGGCCGGCTCGATGCCTCGCGCAAAGAGGCCGAGCCGGACGCGCCGCGCGAGCTGTTCGAGGCAATGAAGCAGGTCGCCGAGACCGGTTGCGGTCCGGAGGCGCAGGTTCCCTCCATGGGCTGTTCGATCAAATGGCGCGAGGGGTGATGCGACCCCGCTGAACCGCCTTTCAACCCAAGCGCTTCGCCGCCCTAAGTGATTGAAAAACGGGGTGGTTGCCTTGTGTGAGGGTTTTGGGGACAATGTCGCGCAACTTCCGCGCCTGCCTCGTGGCAAGGCGCTGACGGCTGCGTGCGCAATGCACACGGCGCCCAGAATCGCTTCTTTTTCAACCCTTTGGAGTGTTTTATGTCGACACGTAGAGAGCTTGCCAACGCGATTCGCGCGTTGAGCATGGACGCCGTTCAGAAGGCGAATTCGGGTCACCCGGGCGCCCCCATGGGCATGGCGGACATCGCCGAGGTGCTGTGGAACGACTACATGCACCACAACCCGAAGAACCCGGAATGGCCGAACCGTGACCGCTTCGTTCTTTCTAACGGCCACGGCTCGATGCTGATCTACTCTCTGCTTCACCTGACTGGCTACGAGCTGCCGATGGAAGAGCTGAAGAACTTCCGTCAGCTGCACTCCAAGACCCCGGGTCACCCGGAGTACGGCTACACCCCGGGCGTCGAGACCACCACCGGTCCGCTCGGCCAGGGCATCACCAATGCCGTGGGCATGGCGATCGCCGAGAAGATGCTCGCCGGCCAGTTCAACAAGCCGGGCCACAAGGTCGTCGATCACTACACCTACTGCTTCCTGGGTGACGGCTGCCTGATGGAGGGCATCTCCCACGAGGCGTGCTCGCTGGCGGGCACCCTGGGCCTGGGCAAGCTGGTCGCCTTCTACGACGACAACGGCATCTCCATCGACGGTCATGTCGAGGGCTGGTTCACCGACGACACGCCCAAGCGTTTCGAAGCCTACGGCTGGCACGTGGTCAGCGATGTCGACGGCCATGACGCCGACGCCATCGACGCGGCCATCCGCGAGGCGCGTTCGGTCAACGACAAGCCGACCCTGATCTGCACCAAGACCGTCATCGGCTTCGGTGCGCCGAACCTCTGCGGTACCCACGACTGCCACGGCGCCGCCCTCGGCGATGCCGAAGTCAAGGCCACCCGCGAGAACATCGGCTGGAGCCACGAGCCGTTCGTCATCCCGGACGAGGTCTATGCCGGCTGGGACGCCTCCGAGAAGGGCGCCAAGGCCGAGGCCGAGTGGAACGAAACCTTCGCTGCATACGAGAAGGCCTTCCCGGCCGAAGCCGCCGAGCTCAAGCGTCGTCTGAACGGCGAGCTGCCGGCCGACTTCAGCGACAAGATGGACGCGCTGATCAAGGAGATCGACTCCAAGGGCGAGAGCGTCGCCTCGCGCAAGGCCTCCCAGGCCGTGATCACCGGTCTGGCCGACATGCTGCCGGAACTGGTCGGCGGCTCGGCGGATCTGGCGCCGTCCAACCTGACCACCTGGAAGGGCTGCACCGCGCTGACCGCCACCGAGTCGGATGCCAACTACATCCACTACGGCGTGCGCGAGTTCGGCATGAGCGCCATCATGAACGGCATGGTGCTGCACGGCGGCCTGCTGCCGTACGCCGGCACCTTCCTGATGTTCTCCGAGTACGCTCGCAACGCGCTGCGCATGGCGGGCCTGATGAAGATCGGCTCGATCTTCGTCTATACCCACGACTCCATCGGCCTGGGCGAAGACGGCCCGACTCACCAGCCGGTCGAGCAGGTCGGCACCTTGCGCCTGATTCCGCGCATGCAGACCTGGCGTCCCTGTGACGCGGTCGAGACCGCCGTGGCCTGGAAGCGCGCGATCATTCGTCGCGACGCGCCCACCTCGCTGGTCTTCTCCCGTCAGGGCCTGCCGCACCAGGAGCGTTCTGCCGAGCAGATCGCCAACATCGAGAAGGGTGGCTACATCCTGAAGGATTGCGACGGCACGCCGGACCTGATCCTGATCGCCACCGGCTCCGAAGTCGGCCTGGCGATGGACGCGGCCGAGAAGCTGTCCGACAAGAAGGTTCGTGTCGTCTCCATGCCGTGTGTCGAGGCCTTCGCCGCTCAGGACGACGCCTACCGCGAGTCCGTACTGCCGAGCAGCGTGACCAAGCGCATGGCCATCGAGGCCGGCGTCACGCAGGGCTGGTACAAGTACGTTGGCTGCGACGGCAAGGTGTTCGGCCTGGACACCTTCGGTGAGTCCGCCCCGGCTGGCGACCTGTTCGAGTTCTTCGGCTTCACCGCCGATCGCGTCGCCGAAGAAGCCCGCAAGCTGGGCTAAGTCGCGACCGCGTCAACCGTTCCCGGGCGCATGCTGCGTGACACGCATGCGCCCTGACTGATTTGCATCCACGTATCGATTAGGAGAAAACTCATGGCTATTCGTGTCGGTATCAACGGCTTCGGCCGCATCGGTCGCATGGTCTTCCGTGCCGCTGCTCAGGAATTCCCGGAGCTGGAAATCGTCGGCATCAACGACCTGCTGGAGCCGGACTACCTGGCGTACATGCTCAAGTACGACTCCGTTCACGGCCGTTTCGACGGTGACGTGTCGGTCGAAGGCAACAACCTGGTCGTCAACGGCAAGAAGATCCGTCTGACTGCCGAGAAGGACCCGTCCCAGCTGAAGTGGGACGAGCTGGACGTCGACGTCGTGGTCGAGTCCACCGGCCTGTTCCTCACTGAGGAAACCTGCCAGAAGCACATCGACGCTGGCGCCAAGAAGGTCGTTCAGTCCGCGCCGTCCAAGGACGCCACCCCGATGTTCGTCTACGGCGTGAACCACAAGGACTACGACGGTCAGAAGATCGTTTCCGCCGCGTCCTGCACCACCAACTGCCTGGCGCCGGTTGCCAAGGTCCTGAACGACAAGTTCGGCATCAAGCGCGGCCTGATGAGCACCGTTCACGCTGCCACTGCCACGCAGAAGACCGTTGACGGCCCGTCCCAGAAGGACTGGCGCGGCGGCCGCGGCATCCTGGAGAACATCATCCCGTCCTCCACCGGTGCGGCGAAGGCCGTTGGCAAGGTCCTGCCGGCCCTGAACGGCAAGCTGACCGGCATGGCGTTCCGTGTCCCGACTTCCGACGTTTCCGTGGTCGACCTGACCGCCGAGCTGGAGAAGGGTGCTTCGATGGACGACATCAAGGCCGCCATGAAGGAAGCCTCCGAGGGCGAGCTCAAGGGCGTCATGGGTTACACCGAGGAGCCGGTCGTTTCCACCGACTTCCGCGGCAACCCGCAGCCGTCCGTCTTTGATGCCAAGGCCGGCATCGCGCTGGACGACACCTTCGTCAAGGTCGTCGCCTGGTACGACAACGAGTTCGGTTACACCTGCAACATGCTGCGCGTCGTGCAGCACGTCGGCAAGTAACCAGACCGGTAACGGGTGGGGTCATTCCCACCCGTTTTTCTTCGACGGTTATCCGCTCGAGGAAAGCTGTAAGGATTGGGCGCCAGCGAGGCACCCAGCCCTTACCGCTTTCATTTCTACTTAGTCTCATTGAGGAGCTATTCATGGCTAACGTCATCCGCATGACTGATCTCGATCTTGCCGGCAAGCGCGTGCTGATCCGCGCCGACCTGAACGTGCCGGTCAAGGACGGCAAGGTGACTTCCGACGCGCGTATCACCGCGTCGCTGTCGACCATCAAGGCCGCACTCGACCAGGGCGCCAAGGTCATGGTGACCTCGCACCTGGGTCGTCCGACCGAGGGTGAGTTTTCCGAGGGCGATTCGCTTGCGCCGGTCGCCAAGGACCTGGGCGACAAGCTCGGCCGCGACGTCCGCCTCGAGCGCGACTACCTCGGTAAGGACGTCGCCGTCGAGGCCGGCGAGGTCGTCATGCTGGAGAACGTGCGCTTCAACAAGGGCGAGAAGAAGGACGACGAGGCGCTGGCCAAGCAGTACGCCGCGCTCTGCGACGTCTTCGTCATGGATGCTTTCGGCACCGCGCACCGCGCCCAGGCTTCTACTCACGGCGTGGCCAAGTTCGCACCGGTCGCCTGTGCCGGCACGCTGCTGACCGAAGAGCTCGAGGCGCTCACCAAGGCGCTGGCCAACCCGGCCCGCCCGATGGTCGCCATCGTCGGCGGCTCCAAGGTTTCCACCAAGCTGACCGTGCTCGAGGCGCTGGCTGCCAAGGTCGACCAGCTGATCGTCGGTGGCGGCATTGCCAACACCTTCGTCAAGGCCGCCGGTCACGGTGTGGGCAAGTCGCTGTGCGAGGACGACCTCGTCCCGACCGCCAAGGCCCTGATGGACAAGCTCAAGAGCAACGGCGCGAGCATTCCGCTGCCGACCGACGTGGTCGTCGGCAAGCAGTTCGACGAGAACGAGCCGGCCGTGCTCAAGCGCGTCGAGGACGTCGCCGAGGACGACATGATCTTCGACATCGGTCCGGAGAGCGCCGAGGAGCTGGCGAAGGTAATCGAGAACGCCGGTACCGTCGTTTGGAACGGCCCGGTCGGCGTGTTCGAGTTCGACCAGTTCGGTGACGGCACTAAGCGCCTCTCCCAGGCGATCGCCGACACCAAGGCCTTCACCCTGGCCGGTGGCGGCGACACCATTGCGGCGATCCAGAAGTACGACATCTACGACAAAGTCAGCTACATCTCCACCGCCGGTGGTGCATTCCTGGAGTTCCTGGAAGGCAAGACCCTGCCGGCGGTCGCCATGCTGGAAGAGCGGGCGAAAGGCTGATGGCGAACATGCACGGTTCCACTGATCATCTGCCGGCGCAGCGACGGACCAAGATCGTCGCGACGCTGGGCCCGGCCAGCGACGACCTGGCCACCATCACCGAGCTGGTCCGTGCGGGCATCGACGTCGTGCGGATGAACTTTTCGCACGGCAGCGCGGCCGACCATCAGCGTCGCGCCGACATGGTCCGTGAGGCGGCCGCCGCCGAAGGTCGCTATGTCGCGATCCTCGGTGACCTGCAGGGGCCGAAGATCCGCATCGACCGCTTCAAGGACGGTAAGGTGGAGCTCGAGAAGGGGCAGCCGTTCACCCTCGATGCCGACCTCGACCCCGAGGGCGGTGACGAGACCAAGGTCGGGATCACCTACAAGGCGCTGGTCTCCGACTCGCGTCCGGGTGACATCCTGCTGCTCGACGACGGCCGGATCGTCCTGAAGGTCGACCGCGTCCAGGGCAACCAGGTGCAGACCACGGTCACCGTGGGTGGTGCGTTGTCCAACAACAAGGGCATCAACCGCCAGGGCGGCGGCCTGTCTGCCCCGGCGATCACAGAAAAGGACCGTGCCGACATCAAGTCCGCGGCCCAGATCGGTGTTGATTACATCGCCGTGTCCTTCCCACGCTCGGGCGAGGATATCCACGAGGCCCGTCGCCTGCTCCAGGAAGCCGGCTGCCGTGCGCACATCGTCTCGAAGATCGAGCGTGCCGAGGCGGTCGACTGCATCCGTGACATCATCCAGGCGTCCGACGCGATCATGATCGCCCGCGGCGATCTGGGCGTGGAGATCGGCGACGCCGAGCTGCCCGCTGTGCAGAAGGCCTTCATCCAGATGGCCAAGGAGCTCAACCGTCCCGTCATCACCGCGACACAGATGATGGAGACCATGATCGACAACCCGATCCCGACTCGGGCCGAGGTGTTCGACGTGGCCAATGCGGTGCTCGACGGCACGGATGCGGTGATGCTCTCGGCGGAGACCGCGGCGGGCAAGTACCCGGTCCGCGTGGTGGAGACCATGTCGCGGGTCTGTCATCGGGCCGAGTACCAGATCGAGGCCAAGAAGAGCGCGCCGCCGCTGGACGTGCCCTTCGAGCGGATCGACCAGGCGATCGCCTACTCCGCCATCTACACGGCCAACCACCTGTCGGTCGCGGCGATCGTCGCCCTGTCCGAATCCGGTGCCACGCCGCTGTGGATGTCGCGCGTCGATACCGACATCCCGATCTACACCTTCACCCGTGCCGAAGAGACCGCGCGTCGCGTCAGTCTCTACCGCGGGGTGCAGGCGGTGCACTTCCCGGTTCCCTCGACCGACCATGCGGAGGTGAACCGCATGATCCTCGAGAGCCTGCAGCAGATGGAGCGGCTCGACGAGGGTGATCTGGTCATCATCACCAAGGGTGATCTGATGGGCCAGATGGGTGGCACCAACGCGATGAAGATCGTGCGTGTCGGCGACGTGATTTCCGTCGACTGACGCGGTCTCGTCGCGAGTCGGAGCGATTTTGCATATCCGGGTGCGCTGGGTATGCTGTCGCGCTGATCGAATTTTCGGTTTCCCGGCCGGTCCAAGCCGCCGGGAAACAGCCCAGTTTCGCAACTACGTTTCAACTTGAGGAGAGGCACTATGGCGCTCATTTCGCTTCGCCAGCTGCTGGACCATGCCGCTGAGAACAGCTACGGCATGCCGGCGTTCAACGTCAACAACATGGAGCAGATCCACGCGATCATGCAGGCTGCCGACGAAGTCGACAGCCCGGTGATCCTGCAGGGCTCCGCCGGTGCGCGTAAGTACGCGGGCGAGCCGTTCCTGCGTCACCTCGTCGAGGCGGCCACCGAGATGTACCCGCACATCCCGATCGTCATGCACCAGGACCACGGTTCTGATCCGGGTGTCTGCCTGCGCGCGATCCAGTCGGGCTTCTCCTCGGTCATGATGGACGGCTCGCTGCTGCCGGACATGAAGACCCCGTCCGACTACGAGTACAACGTCAACGTTACCGCCAAGGTGACCGAGATGGCGCACGCCGGCGGTGTTTCCGTCGAGGGTGAGCTGGGCTGCCTCGGCTCGCTGGAAACCGGCGAGATGGGCGAGGAAGACGGCCACGGCGCGGAAGGCAAGCTGGACATGGACATGCTGCTGACCGACCCGGAAGAAGCGGCCGACTTCGTCAAGAAGACCGACTGTGACGCCCTGGCGATCGCCATCGGCACCAGCCACGGCGCGTACAAGTTCACCCAGAAGCCGACCGGCCAGATCCTGCGCATCGACCGCGTCAAAGAGATCCACCAGCGGATCCCGGACACCCACCTGGTCATGCACGGTTCCTCCTCCGTTCCGGAAGAGTGGCTCGAGATCATCAACAACTACGGCGGCGACATGGGCCAGACCTACGGCGTGCCGGTTGAAGAGATCGTCGAGGGCATCAAGCACGGCGTTCGCAAGGTCAACATCGACACCGACCTGCGCATGGCGTCCACCGGTGCCATCCGCAAGCACCTCGAGGAAAACAAGTCGAACTTCGACCCGCGCAAATTCCTCAAGGAAGCCACTGCCGGCATGCAGGCGATCTGCAAGGCGCGCTTCGAGGCCTTCGGCTCTGCCGGTCAGGCGTCCAAGATCCGCCCGATCTCCCTGGAAGAGATGTACAAGCGCTACGAGTCGGGCAGCCTGAAGCAGAAGATCCGCTAAGCACGGATCGATGCAACTGCCGGTCCAGCCGGCAGTCAGCCACGACTTTGATAACCTCGCCTTTCGGCGGGGTTTTTTTGTGCTTACGGGGCATAGGCGTTGGGCGCCAAATGCGTGATAATCGATCGGATGGAACGAGACCGGCACAAGGACGAATCCATGTCGCGACCGATGGTGCACACCCGGCGGCCAGGCCTGCGTGGTGTTTGGTTGATGGTGCTGGCGGGGTGGCTGGCGCTGGGTATCTTCGGCGGGCTGGCGATCCAGAAGGAGTACGAGCAGGCGGTGGTCGAGCGGGGCGACCGGCTGCTCGAGACCGCCGATTACGCGCTGGAAAGTCGCAAGGCCGAGCTGGCACGGATCGCCCGTATTCTGGCGCTCGACGAGCGCGTCCGGGATCTCCTGTCCCGGGCGAAGGCCATGGTCGCCCTCGAAGGTGGCGGTGGCGGTGGCGAGGAGGCCGCCCAGCTGCGCCGCGACCTGGCCCATGCGGTCACCCCGATCGCCACCGAGCTGATCCACGGTGAGGATCGGGTGCTGCAGTTCCACCTGGGCCCGGATGCGATCAGCTTCCTGCGCGTACACGCCCCGGATCGGTTCGGCGACGAGCTGGCCTCGCTTCGACCGCTGCTTGCGAATGTCTATCGGCGCGGCGAGGGGGCAATCGGTTTCGAGATCGGCCGGGTCTACTCCGGCTTCCGTGCGGTCGAACCGGTCTGGGCGCCCAACCCGGCCGGCTCCAGCCGGGTGGTCGGGACCGTCGAGGTCGGGACCGGTATCGCGCCCATCGACAGCTACCTTTCCTCCAGTCGGCACGCGCGTGCCGCGTTGTTGCTTCCCGCCGAACTGGCCGAGGAGAACATGTGGGCAGAAGTGCGCGACAAGCGCGACATCGCCCCTGTAGGTAGCGGCGAGTACTACCTTGACGGCCCGGCTGTCGACCACCCGGGATTGTCGGCTGCCCTCGGCCTGATCGATGCCACGCCGTCCGCACGTTGGCAGTTCGCGGCGAACGGGGCGCACTGGGTGGCCGTTTCGCGACCGGTTCCGGTCGTGGGACAGGATGACGGCAAGGCCGCCCGCGTGGTGGCGGTCGAGTCGATCACGAACCTGCACGCCACGATGGAATCGCGGCTGGTGACGCTGGCGACAGCCGTCATCGTCGCCATCGCCCTGACCACGCTCGCCTTGTGGCTGCTCTCCCGCTGGCAGCGTACGCGCTGGATGGTGGTGGTCGATCAGGCGGAGGCCGAGCGGGATGCCCTGTTCGAACTGAGCCCCCAGCCTCTCGAACTCACCGACATGCAGGGGCGCTCGCTGCTCACCAACGAGGCGTTCCGTCGCACCTTCGGGCCCAGAGATGCTGACGAGCCGCTGGGCTGGGAGAGCCGTGGCCTGACCGGCTTGCAGCTCGAGGCCTTCGAGCGCGCCATCGCCCACGGCGAACGCTGGAACGGCGCGCTCAAGCTGCCGGCCCTGCATGGCGGTGCCGGCTGGTTCCGGGTGCAGGTGGTGCCCATTCGAGACGAGTCGGGCGGTCCGGGCCGTCTGTGGTGGTTCTTCCAGGACGTCGATCGTGAACGTCGGGCCGCGGCGGTGGCGCAGGCCGAGCGCGATCGGCTCGACGCGTTCCTCGCCGCAAGCCCGGCAGTCATCTATACCTACCTTGCCGACATGCCGGATCGCCTCGAATACGTCAGTGCGAACATCGAGGAAATCCTGGGCTACACGCCGGATGCCTTGATCGATGGGCCGGACTGGTGGGAGCAGACCCTTCATCCCGCTGATCGCGACCGGGCGCTGGCCGAGGCGGATTTCTCGCAGTGGTCCAACGACAGCAAGCGCAGCCGTTATCGCCTGCTGCGTCCGGATGGCAGTGCCCTCTGGGTCACGGACCATGCCCGGCTGCTGCGCGACGAGTCGGGGCGTCCCGAGCGCGTGGTCGGCGCGTTGATCGATTCGCGCGAGACCGTGGCGCTCGAGGCGAAGGTGGCCGAAAGCGAGCGTCTGTATCGTTCGATCGTCGAGGGGGTCGAGGAGGCGATTTTCCTGGTCCGGGTCGAGCCGGACGGCGTTTTCCGCTACCTCGCCAGCAACCCGTCGCACGAGCGGGCCACCGGCCTGGCCCGTGAAACGCTGGCCGGCGCGACGCCCGAGGAAATGCTCTCGCCCGAGAACGCGCGCCACGTCGAGGCCCAGTATCGCCAGTGCCTCGAGGCCGGCCACGCGATTCGCTATCGGGAAACCCTTGACCTGCCTGCCGGCCGGACCGAGTGGCGAACCACGCTCACCCCGATCCGGGACGAAACCGGCCGCTTCAGCCTGATTGCTGGCGTGGCCGCCCGGATCGACCCGGACGACTGAGGAGGCGTTTGCAACGCCTCCGACCTTCGACCATCATCCCGGACCGCCACCGACCGGATCCCGTTGTGTCATGCCGAGACCTGAACGCTCATCGCCGCCGACCGCCGCTTCCCGCCCGGTAATCACCGCGCGCGGGCTGCTCAAGTGCTTCGGTGACCTGCGTGCCGTCGACGAGGTCTCATTCGACATCGCTGCGGGGCGCTGTTTCGGCTTTCTCGGGCCCAATGGTGCGGGCAAGACCACCACGCTGAAGATGCTGATGGGCCTGTCGGATTTCGATGCCGGCGAACTGTCTGTCCTGGGAAACGTGCTTCCGGCCGAGGCCCGGGCCATCCGTGCACGTGTTGGCCTGGTGCCGCAGGGCGACAATCTCGACCCGGATTTCACCGTCCGGGAGAACCTGTTCATGTACGCGCGTTTCTTCGGGCTGGCCCGAGAGGATGTCGCGCGACGGGTCGACCGGCTGCTGGAGTTCGCCAACCTGACCCACAAGGCTGATGCCCGTGTCGACCAGTTGAGTGGTGGCATGCAGCGGCGCCTGACCATCGCCCGCGCGCTGGTGAACGACCCGGAAGTCGTGATCCTCGACGAGCCGACGTCAGGGCTCGATCCGCAGGTCCGGCACGTCATCTGGGGGCGTCTGGCCGAACTGCGTTCCCGCGGGGTGACGCTGGTGCTGACCACGCACTACATGGAGGAGGCCGAACGACTCTGCGATGAGCTAGTGGTGATGGATCACGGCCGCATCCTCGACCAGGGCTCGCCCGGCGAGCTGATCCGGCGGCATGTCGAGCCCGACGTGATCGAGTTGCGCGGTTCGGTGAGCGACGGGGTGTTTGCCACGCTGACCTCCATGGCGTTGCGGGTCGAGCGCCACGGCACGGCGGTCTATGTCTACACCCGTGCGCCGGCACCGATCCTCGACTTCCTCGGCCAGCCCGACGGCCTGACCGTCATCCACCGTCGCGCCGGGCTCGAGGACGTGTTCCTGCATCTCACCGGCCGGGAGCTCCGCGAATGACGGTACCTCGGCAAAGCTATTGCACCAATCGGTTGCGGCGTCGCGTGCTCGCTGGCTTCTCGCCTATCCGCTTGATATGTCTCGTCGCTCGCTGCGCGGCTCCTTGCACTCGCTCGGCTCATGACGCTTTGTCGAGGTGCCTATGAAGCGTTCCATCTGGCAACCGCCACGGGCGAGACGAGCAGCGTTTGCGGTATTTGCCCGCAATTTTCTCGTCTGGCGCAAGCTGATCGGTCCGGCGATCGTGCTCAACTTCGGCGAGCCGGTGATCTACCTGCTGGGCCTGGGGATCGGGTTGGGGGCGCTGGTGGGGGATATCGGCGGGTTGCCGTATCTGGTGTTCCTCGCCTCGGGCATCGTCGCGTCCTCGGCGATGATCTCGGTGAGCTTCGAGGGCATGTATTCGGTATACACGCGGATGGTGCCGCAGAAGACCTTCGACGCCATCCTGGCGACACCATTGGATATCGACGACATCATCCTCGGCGAGACCGTCTGGGCGGCCTTCAAGGGGCTGCTGAGCGCCGTGGCGATCCTGATCGTCGCCGGGCTCCTTGGTGCCGTGCCGGGTGGCTGGATGGCGCTGTGGGCGCTGCCGGTGGTGTTCCTGCTGGGGTTGGCCTTCGCTGGCCCGGCGATTGTCATGACCGCGATCGCCGACAACTACGACTTCTTCAACTACTACTTCGTGCTGGTCGTCACGCCGATGTTCATGCTCTCCGGCGTGTTCTTTCCGATCGAGACCCTGCCGGCGTGGCTGCAGACGGCGGTATTGCTGCTGCCGCTGACCCATGCGATCGAGGTGATCCGGCCATTGATCGTCGGCGAGCCCGTCGAGCATCTGCTTGTGCATCTCGCCGTACTGGCCGGCTTCGCCGTGGTTGCCTACTACGTCGCCGTGGCGCTGGTGCGCCGGCGGCTGTGGGATTGATCAGGGCAAGAGAGGCGGGGGTGGCGTCGTGCCCGTCTCCGTCGGCTCTCAGTTCCCCCAGCGTCGCCCCGTGTCGAGGCGGATCACCGCCTGATTGATCAGCGGGCAGGCCATCAGGTAGTCGATGGTCTCCGCGACCACGCCCGGACCCGGTTCGAACGGCAGCAGCCGGCGGGCGAGGCGTTGGCGGCGATAGTCGGCGTCGTCTTCCGGGTGGAACATCAGCAGCCCCGGTGCGATCGCGTTGACCCGCGTGTGCGGGGCGTAGCGCAGCGCCAGCGAGCGGATCGAGCTCTCGATTGCCGCCTTTGAGGCGATGTAGTGGATGTGATGGGGGTCGCCCTCGTCGATGTGCGCGTCGGTCAGGAACACCACCTGTCGATCGGCCCGGCCGTCGTCGCGGGTGCGTGCGGGCAGGCTGCGCTGTAGCGCTTCGGTCAGCTCGATCGGACTGGTGACATGCACCGTGTACATGGCCGTGGCCAGCGCCGGGTCGGCGGCGCAGTCTTCGTCGCCGTGCCAGATGGAGGCATTGTGGACGATCAGGTCGAGCCGGTCGGTCCAGTTGGCCACCATGTCGGCGAAACCGGCCAGCCGGTCACGTTCGAGCAGGTCGAGCGGCATGGCGATCAGGCCCTTGCCGGTCAGCGTCTTGAGGGCATCGGTCTCGTGTCGGTAGGTGCCGATCACCCGATGGCCGGCATCCAGCAGGTGCTCGGCGAGGTGCGCGCCCACCCGGCGGGTGACGCCGGTGATCAGGATGGTCTGCCGGCTCATCGGGTCAGCCCCGGCGCCCGATCAGCTGCAGGAACTCGTTGCGCGTGGCGGCGCTCTCGCGGAACTGGCCGGTCATGCGCGAAGTGACCGTCTCCGACTCGACCTTCTCCACGCCGCGCATCGCCATGCACATGTGTGCCGCCCGCACCTGGACAGCCACTCCCGCGGCGTCCGTGGCGGATTCGACCGCCTCGGCGATCTGCTGGGTCATGTTTTCCTGAATCTGCAGGCGCCGGGCGTAAAGGTCGACGATCCGCGCCAGCTTGGACAGCCCCAGCACCTTGCCCTGCGGCAGGTAGCCGATGTCGACGTGGCCGATGATTGGCAGCATGTGGTGCTCGCACAGGCTGAAGAACTCGATGTTGCGCACCACCACCATCTCGTCGTTGTCCGACTCGAACAGGGCGTTGCCGATCGCGTTCTCCAGACGCTGATCCAGCCCCTGGGTGAGGTAGAGCAGCGCCTTGGCCACGCGTCTGGGCGTATCAGTCAGGCCTTCGCGGCCGGTGTCCTCGCCCAGTTCGGCAAGAATGGTCTTGACCGCGCCGGCGATGTTGTCGACGCGCTTTTCGTCCGCGCCGACCGCTTCGGGAAAGTCGTCCTCGTGCAAGGCTGCCATGTCGGGGTTTCTCTCAGTAAAACGCTCGAAATTATTGGCGCAAACTTTAGCAGGTTGCTACCGGCCGTGTCCGCCGCTGCCGGCAGTCAGCGGTTGGTTGGGCGGACGCTTGCCGCTAAACTGTCGCGTTCCGTCTGATATGCCGGTGCCCGCACCGGAGCCCATCGACCGTTCTCATACCAAGGGGTCCGCCCGCCCGTGAAGGCTGTAATCGAACAACGTCTCCAGGCCATCTGCCAGCAATTCGTCGATAACGGTGACCTGCCCGCCGAGGTGGCGGTTCAGCCCGTGCTGACCGTACCGAAGGACTCAGCCCACGGCGATTTCGCCAGCAACCTCGCGATGCAGTTGGCCAAGCCGATGAAGCAGCCGCCGCGGGCGATTGCCGAGCGCATCGTCGAGGCCTTCGCCGGAACGGAGGGCGTCGACCGGATCGAGATCGCCGGTCCCGGCTTCATGAACTTCTTCGTCGAAGCGGGCGCGGCCTTCGCCCTGATCGACCGCATCCTCGAGGAGGGTGAGCGCTTTGGTCGTTCGGATGCCGCCGCGGGCGAGCGGGTGCAGGTGGAGTTCGTCTCCGCCAACCCGACCGGCCCGCTGCACGTCGGCCACGGCCGCGGCGCGGCCTACGGTTCGGTGGTCGCCAACCTGCTCGAGGCCGTCGGTGCCGATGTCGAGCGCGAGTACTACGTCAACGATGCCGGCCGGCAGATGCACATCCTCGCGGTCAGCGTCTGGCTGCGTTATCTCGAGGCGCGTGGCGAGGCGATCGAGTTTCCCTCCAACGGTTATCGCTCCGAGGGCTACATCCTCGACATCGCCCGGGCGCTCGCCGACGAGCACGGCGACCGCCTCGTCGTGGCGTCGGCCAAGGTGTTTGCCGACCTGCCGGAAGATGCGCCCAATGGCGACAAGGAACGGCATATCGACGCGCTGATCAGCCGCATGCGCGAGCTGTTGGGCGAGGCCGACTACCAGACCGTCTTCCGTGCCGCGCTGGATTCGATCCTCTCGGACATCCGCGAGGATCTGGCCGAGTTCGGCGTGACCTACGACAACTGGTACTCGGAGCAGAGCCTGGCCGACCGCGGTCTGGTCGAGCGCGCCATCGAACGGCTCGAGGCCGAGGGTCTGCTCTACGAGCGCGACGGCGCGCTGTGGTTCCGCTCGACCGACTTCGGCGACGACAAGGACCGGGTGGTGCGCCGCGACAATGGCCAGACCACCTATTTCGCCTCGGACATCGCCTATCACCTCGACAAGTTCGATCGCGGCTTCGACGAGGTGATCGACATCTGGGGCGCGGATCACCACGGCTACGTCCCACGGGTGAAGGCGGCCATGACCGCCCTGGGCAAGCCGGCCGACCGGCTGACCGTCTCGCTGGTGCAGTTCGCGATCCTCTATCGCGGCGGCGAGCGGGTACCCATGTCGACCCGCTCGGGGAGCTTTGTCACCCTGCGCGAGCTGCGCGAGGAAGTGGGCAACGACGCGGCGAGGTTCTTCTACGTCATGCGCGCGGCCAACCAGCACCTCGACTTCGATCTCGATCTGGCCAAGAGCCAGAGCAACGAGAACCCGCTCTACTACATCCAGTATGCCCACGCGCGGGTCGCCTCGGTGCTGCGCCAGCTGCCGCTGCGCGGCTTCGAGCACGAGCCCGAGGCCGGCCGGGAAGCCTACGCCCGGCTGACCGAATCGCATGAGCAGGCCCTGTTCAAGCGCCTGTCGCAGTATCCGGCGCTGGTCGAGCGGGCCGCGAAGGCCCACGAACCGCACCAGTTGGTGCACTACCTGCGCGACCTGGCCCAGGACTTCCACAGTTACTACAACGCCCATGCCTTCCTGCTTGGCGACGACGCACCGCTGCGCAACGCGCGCCTGAATCTGGTCGTGGCCACGCGCCAGGTGTTGGCCAACGGGCTGACCTTGCTCGGTGTCAACGCGCCGGACGAGATGTGACCGAGGGAGATCGGCGATGAGCAACCGGGGTCGCAAGAAGGTCAATCGCCCGCGCTCGGGCGACAACCGCGGGGCCAAGTGGACGCTGCTGATCGCGGTCGTCTTGCTGGTCGGCCTCGTGGTGGTGCTTGCCCGGCTGACGGCCGAGAAGAACAGCCAGCCAGAGGCGGAAAACACGGGGCAGACGGACACGCGCAGTGTCGAGAAGGCACCGGAGAAGAAGGCGGTCTCGCCGGAGTCCGAGTTCCAGTTCTATACCCTCCTGCCCGAGAAGGGGAGCCAGTCCGCACCGAACAAGCCGCCTGCCGAGGACGAGGAGGCGCCCACGCCCCCGGACGAGAAGAAGCTCGACTCTGAGACCGGCTATCTGATCCAGGCCGGCTCGTTTCGCGCGGCGAAGGATGCCGATGCCCGCAAGGCAGCGCTGGCGCTGCTGGGGATGGAGAGTCGGGTGGCGGCCGTCACGGTCGCGGGTCAGCGCTACCATCGCGTGATCGTCGGACCGGTGCCGGGCGATCAGGTGTCGGCCGTGCGCAGCCAGCTCGAGGAAGCGGGCATCGAGAGTGCACCACCGCGTCGCGCCCCCGGCTGAGGCCTCCTGTCGCGGCTATTGCCCGGCCGCTGCACACGGCATACAGTAAAGCCGATACGTTTGGACTGTCGTTTGGCAGGAAGGCGTCGGCATAGACAGGGCGGTCCGTGTGCCGTCGGATGCGAGGGACGAGCATGCCGTGTGGGGAAATCACGGGATGGCGGGACGGGAAGTCCCTGAGGGCGGATCGAGTGGCAGGTGGTGACAGGCTGCAACCCGGCGGGGACAGGTCGGGACGCCGCCGGGCATGGTCGTGGCTGCTGCTTGTGCTGTTCGCCCTCGCTGTCCCGGTCGCTCAGGCCGAGAACCACCTTCTCGAAAGAGCACACTGGGCTTCGGTGGAGGAGAACCTTTCTCCCGCCGAGGCCCTCGCTCTCGACTATCGCCCGGTCGGGCAGGAATCCCTGAACCTCGGTCCCTTTCGAGGGCAGATCTGGTTGCGCTTGCGGCTGGATGGCAGCGAGATCGAGGGCAACCGCTGGCTGGCGGTGCGGTGGCCGTACTTCCACGACTTCCGGCTCTACCTGGTCGGACCGACCGGTGCGGGCGGCGAACCGGCGCTGCTGGAACTGCGTCGCTCCTCGCTTCCGGAAGGCCCGCTATCCATGCCCATCCATCCGGGGCGCTTGCTTCCCGCCTTCAAGGGTGAGCGCGAGTTCCTGATGCACCTGAGCGCTGACGGACCGGCTGCCCTGCACCTCACCCTGGGGTCGCTGCAGGAGGAGCAGGGGCGAACGCTGGTGCGTTACCTGCTGTTCGGCGCCTATTTGGGCGCGATGCTGGGCATGGCTGCCTATAGCCTGTTCCTGATGTTGGCGGTGCGTGAACGCACCTATCTCGGCTATGCTGCCTTCCTGGCGGCGACCGTGCTCTACATCGGCCTGCGCTTCAATATTCTCAACCCGCTACTGCCCGCTTTCCTGCAAGCGGTGCCGTCGGGCGTACTGGTGCAGTTGTCCGTCGCCTTGATGGCGCTTTCCGGGATCTGGTTCGTGCGGCGGTTCCTGCGTACCGCGCGGGACGATCGCGGGGTCGATCGCCTGCTGGTCGGCATCATGGTGGCCGCGGTGGCCTCGATGCCGATCTCGATCTGGCTGGCCGGCGTCGTGTCGTTCCTGTTTGTGGCGAGTTACGCCATCGTCACGGTGGTCGCGATTGTCTGGGCCGCCTGGCGCGCGAGGCGGCGTGGCTTCGATCCCGCGCTCGATCTGTTGGTGGGTTGGGCGGTGTTTTCCTTCGCCGTGCTGCTTTACCTGGGCATGCTGCTCGGTTTGCTGCCCTATGTCGCGTGGCTGACCATCGCCGTGCCGCTGGGCTCGCTCGCCCAGGCGCTGCTGCTCGCCTTCGCGCTGGGGCACCGCATTCGCCACAAGCAGCGTGAGGAGGCCCTGCTCACCCGCGAGCGCGACCGTTATCGCTTCCTCAGCGAGCAGGATGGTCTGACAGGATTGTTCAACCGTCGGGCACTCGACCGGCGTCTGGAAAACACGATCACAGGCGCCTTGCGTGACGGGAGCCCGTTGAGCCTTATCGCTCTCGATACCGACTGTTTCAAGGACTACAACGATCGCTACGGCCACCTGGCGGGCGATGATGCGTTGCGCTGTCTTGCTCGGGTTATGCGCGCCAATGTCCGTAACGAGGACATGTGCTTCCGTTACGGCGGCGAGGAGTTCGTGATTCTCCTGCCCGGGCAGAACCTGCCTCATGCCACGGTCGTCGCTGAACGTGTGCGCGAGGCCTATCGTGGTGGGTCCGCCTCCGATCTCGGCCCCGGCGGCACGGTTAGTCTCGGGGTGGTCGAATTTCGCGAGGGGGATACGCCCAATACCCTGCTCGCGCGAGCGGACGCGGCGCTATACCGTGCCAAGGAGCGCGGGCGCGATCGGGTGGAGCTGGCGCACTAGGGGATCCCGTCCCCCTGCCGGAAACGTCTTCGGGGTGGTAAACTCGCGGGTTTGCGCGTGGCGGTTCGTCGCCGGCGCGCGGCACCGGTTAACTGCTCTGCGAGGCGTACTGCAATGTCGATGGAAGACCGCGATGGCCTGATCTGGCTGGACGGCGAGATGGTCGAATGGCGCGAGGCCAAGACCCACGTACTCACCCATACCCTGCATTACGGTATGGGCGTGTTCGAGGGCGTGCGCGCCTACAAGACCGAGCAGGGTACCGCGATCTTCCGCCTCGAGGACCACACTCGCCGGTTGCACAACTCGGCCAAGATCCTCGGCATGACGCTGCCCTACAGCGAGAGCCAGCTCAACGAGGTGCAGCGCCAGGTCGTGCGCGAGAACGGGCTGGAGAGTGCCTACATCCGACCGATGGCCTTCTACGGCTCCGAGGGCATGGGCCTGCGCGCCGACAACCTCAAGGTGCACGTGATGGTTGCCGCCTGGCACTGGGGCGCCTATCTCGGTGCGGAGAACATCGAGAAGGGCATCCGCATCCGCACCTCGAGCTACTCGCGCCACCACGTCAACGTCACCATGTGCAAGGCCAAGGCGAACGGCGCCTACATGAACTCCATGCTGGCGCTGCGCGAGGCCACCGCGGCCGGCTACGACGAGGCGATGCTGCTCGACACGCAGGGCTTCGTCGCCGAAGGCTCGGGCGAGAACATCTTCATCGTGCGCGATGGCGTCCTGTACACCCCGGACCTGACCGCCGCGCTCGACGGCATCACCCGTCGCACCATCATCGCGCTGGCGAACAAGTTCGGCATCCCGGTGGTGGAACGGCGCATCACCCGTGACGAGGTCTACATCGCGGACGAGGCGTTCTTCACCGGCACCGCCGCCGAGGTCACCCCGATCCGCGAGGTCGACGACCGGCCCATCGGCAGCGGCGTGCGCGGTCCGATCACCGAGCGCCTGCAGAGCACCTACTTCGATCTCGTCGAGGGGCGCTATCCCCCACTGGCAGACAACTGGCTCGACTACGTGGAGGCACGTGCATGAATCCGGATACCGCATCCCACCCGCAGGACTTCAAGACCCCGAACGCCGACCGGGTGATCGAGGTGACCCAGGCCGACCTGCCGGTCTACTGCCCGCGCGAGGAAGAGGCCGTCTGGAACTCGCACCCGCGGGTCTACATCCACCTCGAGCACAAGGGCGACGAGGCTCGCTGCATTTACTGCAGCGCGGTCTACAAGCTGATCGACTGAGGCCGTTCCCGACGGGCGCTAGTCGGCGTCCGTCACCCTCTCGCAGATGACGGCCGCCACCTGCCGGGTATCGTCCACCGGCTCGTAAGCCCACCGTTCCAGCGTGCCGTCGAAGGCGCGTGTCACCCCTTCCTCGCGCAGCTCGCGGTGGAAGCGCGCCAAGCGCTTCGAGTAGCGGCCGAAGTCGATCACGTACAGCGGCCGGCCGGTCGAGGCGGCCTCCGAGACCATCGAGGCGGAATCGCCGCTCACCACCAGGTAGTCCGCGAGGCCCAGGATGCCGAAGTAGGGATTGGGTCCCTCGCCGCGCCACAGCAGATGCGGCACGTCCCTGATGGTCTCCGCCAATGCCTGCGTGTTCTCCTCTCCCGTGCGCCGCGACGGCGTGACAATAATCGAGCCGCCACTGTCTCGGGCGGCCTGAGCCAGCTGTTCGCCGATCTGGCGCGTCTTCTCCGGAGTCAGGGTCATGGTGCGGTTCGAGCCGCCCAGCAACACGCCGATCCACGGGCGCGGCAGCGACTCGAAGTCCGCACGAAACTGTTCGGCGGCGGCATCGAGCTTGCTCTGGGTGACATGGTGAATCGCCCCGCGCGTCGGCAGGACGTTCGGCCCGGTCAGGCCGTCGTGGCGGGGCGGAACCACCAGGTCGAAATAGCGCGGCGGGATCAGCGGGTCCTGCACGTGCACCGTGAAGCACTGCCCGCCGGAGAGCTTGCGAATGGCGATCGAGGCGGCCGTGCTGCGCCGGCCGCAGGTGATCAGTACCCGTGGCCAGGGTGGGGTGAGTCGGTCCGAGTCTGGGGTGAGCTTTCCCAGCGGGTCTGGCACCCAGTGCATCGGCAGCCAGCGCCAGTGGCGAGGTAGACGGATCGTCTTCTGCACCACCGGCCAGCCAGTGCACTCGGCGATGGCCTCGGCCAGGCCGCGGGCCTGGTTGGCCATGCCGGCCTCGCCCGTGGTGACAGCCCAGATCTCGTTGGCGGTGTCGGGATGTGTCGGCATGCGGGCATGATAGCCTCGCGAGGAGCCTCTGCACGATTCGATAGTGCCTCTGCGGGACTGCCAAGGGTCCAGTTGCAAGGCACAGTCCGCCGTGAATGGCAGTGGTCCTTCGCAAGGATTGTAACGCCGCAAATGGACCCTTCGCGGCCCGCCCGGATGAGGCTGGCGGGTTTTCCCGCAGTCGGCGTTGCCGTCCCTCGGCGGGCAATGAGCCCACCTTCGGGACGGCGCCTTGATTGCGAACAAACCCGTCAGCCAGAGGCGCCATCGAATCGTGCAGAGGCTCCTAGGCCACCCTTTTGCGCCGTATGCCATCCGGCAAACCGATCGAGGAGATCACCCGGTGACGACAGCAACCCCCTCAGCCACCTCGCGACGACTGACCGTGGTGCAGATGCTGCCCGCGCTCGACGGCGGTGGCGTGGAACGCGGCACGCTCGAAATCGCGGAGGCGCTGGTGCGCGCCGGCCATCGCGCCATCGTCATCTCCGAGGGCGGTCGGTTGGTCGAGGAACTCGAGGCGCTGGGTGCCGAGCACGTCACGCTGCCGGTCGGCCGCAAGTCGTTGCTCACCCTGCGTTATATCCCCACGGTACGCCGCCTGCTGCGCGACGAGGATGTCGACATCCTGCACTTGCGCTCGCGGCTGCCGGCCTGGATCGGCTATCTCGCCTGGAGGGGCATGAAGCCGGCCAGCCGGCCGCGTCTGGTGACCACCGTGCACGGTGCCTACACGCCGGGGCGCTACAGTGCCGTGATGACCAAGGGCGAGCGGGTCATTGCCGTTTCCGACAGCATCGTCAGATACATTCGCGAGCATTATCCGGACGTCGACCCCGAGCGGATCGTGCGCTTCTATCGCGGCATCGACCCGGCCGACTATTACCCCGCCTTCCGGCCGGATGCGGCCTGGCGCGAGCGCTTCTTCGCCGAACACCCCACGCTGGCGGATCGCTGGCTTATTACCCTGCCGGGGCGGATCACGCAGTTGAAGGGGCATCGCGACCTGCTCGAGATCGTCGCGGGCCTGAAGGCGCGGGGCGTGCCGGTGCATGCGTTGCTGGCCGGCGGGGTGCACCCGCGGCGGCAGGCCTACTGGCAGGATATTCAGGCGCGCATCACCGAACTCGGATTAGCGGAAGACATCACCTGGCTCGGTCCGCGTCGGGACCTGCGCGAGATCCTCGCAATCAGCGACGTGGTGCTCTCGTTGACCCGCAAGCCCGAGTCCTTCGGTCGCACGGTCACCGAGGCGCTCGCCCTGGGGCGGCCGGTACTCGGCTATGACCACGGCGGGGTGGGCGAGCAGTTGGAGCGGGTCTACCCCGAGGGGCGGGTGCCGCCGGGCGACATCGAGGCGGCGGTCGACCGCCTCGCGCAGTGGTGGCACGACGGGGTGCCGAGCGTGACCGAGGGCGTGCCTTTCACCCTTGATCGCATGCAGGACGAGACGCTCGCCCTGTATCAGTCGCTCGCCGCCGAGCGCTCCTGACCACCGGCCAGCGCGAGGGCCTGGCGGTAGCCGGCCTCCATCTGCGGTAGCACGGCATCGACGTAATAGCGCTCGCGGTAGCGCGCCAGGGCCTGCTCAGCGCGCTCGGCGCGGGCGGCATCGTTGCCGATCGCCTCCTCGAGCTGGGTGGCCATGTCCGCGGCATCGTCGATCGCGCACAGCCAGCCGGTGGTCGAATCGAGGATGGTTACCGGCCCCTCGGTGCGCGTGCTGACGATCGCGGTGCCTCGCGCCATGGCTTCCAGTACCACGATGCCGAAGGGCTCGTGGCGCGAGGGCAGGATGAACAGGTCCGCCTGGTCCAGCAGCGGCGTGACGTCCTCCATCCAGCCAGGGAAATCCACCCGGTCACGGATGCCGAGCTCGTCGGCCAGCGCAGTCAGCTTGTCGCGGTCCGGTCCGTCGCCCGCCAGCACCAGCCGCCAGGCGTGCCGGTCAGGCAGGCGGGCGACCGCGCGGAGCAGGACGTCGAAGCCCTTCTTGTGCACGAAGCGGCCGAAGGCCAGCAGCTGCACCGCCGTGGTGGCCTCGCCGGTAGCGCGTTGGCGCGGCGGGAACATCGAGAAGTTCGGTACCACCATGATCCGTTCGTCCGCCACGCGCAGTTCGCGCAGGTGGCGCGCCTGGTCGGGTGTGGCCGCGGTGAAGAAGTCGATCTTCCGGAAGTATTTCAGGTCGAGATAGTTGTGCACATGGGTTACCAGCGGGGCGGGTAACCAGCGCTTGATGCGGCCGAGGTAAAGCCCGGCGCGGCTGAGCTGGGCCTCGACGATGTCGGGACGGAAGGCGCGGATGGCGCGCGCCAGCGGCCACAGCTTGAGCCAGTCGTGGTTGCCGCGCACCCGCATTGGGACCACGCGGATGCGCGCCTTGCCTTCGAGATGACGGCGGCTGGCCGATTGCGGGTGGGTGATCGCCAGCACCTCGTGGCCGCGCTCGGCCAGCGACAGGCACAGGTCGACGAAATAGCGTTCGGCGCCGCCGAACCCCTTGCTGAACATGACTTGGGCAATGCGCATCGCGAGGCGTGTCGTCCGGTTCGGGTGTCGTGTGTTGCTATGATCTCACATCGCACCGCCGCTGATGCCGTTGCCACGCCCGTTTTTGCCGAGGTGATGATGCCCCCGAAACTGCCCATTTCCGTCACGATCATCACGCAGGACGAGGTCGACCGCGTCGGCCCGGCCATCGAGAGCGTGATCGACTTCGCCGACGAGGTGATCGTCGTCGACTCCGGCAGCACCGACGGCACCGAGGCGGTCGCGGAAGGGCTCGGCGCCCGGGTGGTCCACCATGACTGGCCGGGCTACGGGCGGCAGAAGCGGTACGCCGAGGACCTGGCCCGCAACGACTGGATCCTCAATATCGATGCCGACGAACGCCTGCTGCCCGAACTGCGCGACGAGATCGTTGCCCGCTTCGAGGACGGGCCCGGCGAGGATGCCTACCGCCTGCCGATCCACGACCGCTTTCTTTGCAGCGAGCGGATCAGCCGCAAGGCCCAGTACCTGCCGGTGCGGCTGTACCGGCGCTCACGGGGGCGCTACAGCGAAAGCCCGGTGCACGACCGGGTGCAGATGGAAGAGGGCGCTCGCGTCGGCGTGCTCACCGGCCGGGTTGCCCATGACTCCACCCGCTCGCTGTCGCACCGCCTGCACAAGATGGACGGCTACACGGCGATGCAGGCCGAGGACATGCAGCGCAAGGGGCGCCGTGCCTCGGGGCTGCGCCTTGTCGCAGATTTCTGGCTCTCGTTCCTGCTCGGCTATTTCACCAAGGGCTTCTGGCGGGCGGGCCTGGTCGGCTACATCTACGCGATGAACTATGCCTACAGCCGCTTTCTACGCCAGGCCAAGCTTTGGGAGCTGGAGCGTTGCGGGCGGGCCGATGCCGTCAGTAAAGCGGAGGATAGCCCTCGGGAAGGGTCTTGAAGCGGCGGTGTCCCCAGAGATACATCTCCGGGTGGCGCCGGATTTCTGCTTCGAGCCGCTCGACCAGACGCCGGGTGTCGGCGGCATCGTCGCCGCTGGGAATGCCATCGAGGGGCGGTTCGATCTCGAGCTCGTAACGGGTGCCGAAGCGGCGGACGTGGTAGGGCAGGATGGTTGCCCGGCCCATGCGGGCGAGTGTGGGCATGGCGGTATTGGTGGCCGCCGGCAGGCCGAGGAAGGGAATGAACGCGCTGGTCTTGCCATGGTAATTCTGGTCCGGTGCGGTCCAGAGTACGCCCCCGCCCCGCAGCGCCCGAACCATGCTGCGCGTGTCATCGCGCGGGATCAGGCCGGCCAGATGCTTCTCCCGGCCCTGATTGATCAGGCTGTCGATCGCCGGGTTGTTGTTGGGCCGGTAGACGGCATGAATGGCGGCATGCCGCGAGACGAAATAGACCCCCAGCTCCATGTCGGCGACATGCGCGGCATTGAGGATCACCCCCTGCCCACGGGCCTCGGCGGCCTCGAGATGTTTCAGTCCGATGATGCGGTACTCGGGGACGCGCTCGAGGTTGCCGAACCAGCCCCAGAACCCCTCGCAGATGCCTTCGCCGAGTCGCTTGAAGTGGTTCTCGATCAGGGCCTCGCGCGCCGCTTGGTTCCATTCCGGGAACGCGACCGCCACGTTGGCGCGCATCACGTCACGCCGTTTTCTCAGCAGCCGGGCCATCAGCCAGCCCGTGAAGCGCCCCAGAGCCAACCGGCCACGCTGCGGCAGCGCCGCGATCAGACGGGGCAGCAGCGACAGGCCGAAGCGGGCGGCTCGCAGGCGACTTGGGGCAGGGGCATTCATGGGCTGCCATTCTAAGGGATAATGCCCGCCATGCACCTGACCCGACCCGCTCTTCCACCCATGCCGTATCGCGCCGAAATCGGGGTGCCGGCATGAGGCGCTGGCAGTACCAGATCGCCCTCGGTCTGATTGCCCCGTGGCTCGTCTGGGATGCGTGGCGTCGCTATCGGCATGCTCCCCGGGGCGACCGGCGCCTGTTCGAGCAGTTCGGCCGGTTGCGCGATGGGCTCCCCCAGGGCGCGCTCTGGCTGCACGCCGTTTCGCTCGGCGAAACCCGCGCCGCTGCGATGCTGGTCGACGAGCTGCGCTCGCGCTGGCCGGATCTGCCGATCGTGCTCAGCACCACCACCGAGACCGGCGCCGAGGCGGCCCGTTCGCTCGGTCTGCCCCATTTCTACGCCCCGTACGATTACGCATTCGTGCAGCGGCAGGTCCTCCGTCAACTGACACCGCGAGCGATGGTGGTGATGGAGACCGAGCTCTGGCCCAACCTGGTGCGCGAGGCGAATCGCCGTAGCGTGCCGATGATGATTGCCAACGCGCGGCTGTCCGACCGTTCGTTTGCCCGTTACCGACGTTGGGGCGGCCCACTCCTGCGGGAGGTCCTGGCGGGCGTCGGGTTCGTCTGTGCGCAGTCCGACCAGGATCGCGATCGATTCGCTGCGCTGGGGGCGCCACGGGTGGCCGACTGCGGCAATCTCAAGTTCGATTTGCCCGTGGCGGAGACCATCCCGGCCGTCCCGGCCGCCCGGGCGCATACCTGGCTGGCGGCCAGCACCCATCCGGGCGAGGAAAAGCAGGTGCTGGCGGCCCATGCCCGTGTCCGCGAGCGCTTCCCCGATGCCCAGCTCATCCTGGTTCCGCGGCATCCGGAGCGGGCGGCGGAGGTCATGCGGATGGTGGAGGCGGCAGGTCTCTCGGTGGCTCGCTGGGAAGCCGCGGGCATGCCGGAGCGGGCGCTGGCCGTGGCGGTGGTCGACCGAGCGGGGGTGCTGGCCGAGCGTTTCGGCGAAGTGCCGGTCGTCTTCATGGGCGGCTCGCTCGAGCCCGTTGGGGGGCACAATCCGCTAGAGCCGGCCGCGGTCGGGCGCGCGGTGTTGAGTGGCCCGTACGTGAGCAACTTCCGGGCGGTATTCGCCGCGCTGGGCGAGGCCGGTGGTGAGCGTCAGGTCCGGGGTGCCGACACGCTGGCCGCTGCGGTCATCGAGTGCTTCGAGAATCCGGCCGACTGGGCGGTCGCCGGTGAGCGGGCCCGGGCCGTGATCGCCGGCCATCGCGGCGCGGCGGCCCGGTTGGCCGATCGGCTGGCGGCGTGGATTGAAGGCGCCGCCGGCTGACTTCCCGGTTTACTGCTCGCCGTCCACCGTCTGACGTGCGCGTTCGAGTACGCGCTGCATCATCTCGGTCTCGACCGAGCTCGCGCCTTCGCCTTTGGATGAGCTCATCAGTGGGGCGATCAGGGCGTTGGTCTCCTGCTCGGTGAGCTGGCGGTTGATGGCCTCGAGGTCGGCGACCGTCAGCTGGCCGGTGTCGGCCTTCAGCTGCAGCAGGTTGGTGATGTAGTTGTAGCGCGCGTCGAGGTAGTCGGCCATGGCCTGGAACACCCGCAGTTCGGCGTTCAGCACATCGACGATCGTACGCGTGCCCACGCCGTAGCCGGCCTCGGTGGCGACCAGGCTGGTGCGTGCCGATTCGACCGCCTGGCGGAAGGCGGTGATCTCGCTGATCGAGGTCTGCACGCCGCGGAAGCTGTCGGAAGTCTGCTGGCGGACCTGGCGGCGCTGGGCCTCGAGGTCGAACTGGCTGCGCTGGTAGTCGAAGGCCGCCTGACGCGACTGGGCGTTGATGCGACCGCCGGTGTAGATGGGCAGATTCAGCTGCACGCCCACCTGGCCATTGAGCGTCTCGCTGCGGCCGGTGAACTGGCTCGGGCTGTTGTCGTAGCCGTAACTTCCTTCGAGGCTCACGGTCGGTGCCCGCTGCGAACGAGCTACATCCACGTTCTGCTGCGCGATCTGGGTGCCGACGACCGCGCTCTGCAACTCGAGGTTCTGCGCCAGGGCGAGATCGATCCATTGCTGCGGATCGGCCGGCTGGGGGGCAGCCACGTCGAGGTTGGTGCGGATGTCGTCCAGATCGTTCTCGCTCTGGCCGATAATGGTCTGCAGCGCGGCATCGGCGTTGTTGAGCGCATTGCGGGCCGCGATGATCTGGGCGTTCGCCTGGTCGTACTGGGACTGCGCGTCCGCCACGTCGGTCACGGCGACCAGCCCGACGTCGTACTGGCGCTGGGCCCGTTCGAGCTGGCGCTTGAGCGCGGTGCGGTTGGCCTTGGCCAACTGAAGCTGGGCATCGGCGTTCAGTACCTGGAAATAGGCCTGACCGGTACGCAGGATCAGGTCCTGCCGGGCCTGTTCGTAGTCGATATCGGCCTGGCGCACCTGCAGTTCGGCGACGTCGAGCTGCAGGTTTTCCGTCCGGTTGTAGATCGTTTGTGACAAGGTCAGGGCCACATTGCGGCCCGTGCCGCTGATCTCGTCGGATCCCGCGAAACCGCCGTCAAGAACCCGCGTGTGGGTGTAGTTGACGCCGGCATTGCCCTGAACCTGAGGCAGCAGGTCGGCCCGTTCGATGGGAATGTTCTGCTCGACCGAGAGTCGCTGCTGCTGCGCCGCCCGCAGTTGCTGATCGTTCTGTTCGGCCAGTGCGTAGACGTCCAGCAGGTCCGCGGCCGCTGCCGTGCCGGCTGCCAGTGTCAGCCCCATGCCGATGGCGGCCGACAGGGCAGCTCGGCGGAAGGGTCGGTCAAGGCTGCGAGGCACGCCCCGGCCGGGGGAGGATGTGAGGCGAGGGACTGGCATGGTCGAGCTTCCTCGGACAGGTTGGATGCGTAATTGATTAGCCTGCTAGCTATCGGCACGATACCCCAGCGGCTGATTGAGTGCCAGCGCGCGGCGGGGAGCTCGAAAGAGCCGGCGATCGATGCGCCTCGGCCCCTGCCGAAACGTCGAGCTTAACGCAGAACGGCCCCGGGTGAGATACCGGGGCCGTGTCGGGTTGTCCTGGTCCGGCCGGAGACCGTCGACCGGGTGTAATCAGAGCGAGAAGGCCGGCTTGGGTTCCGCGCCGATCAGGTAGCCGGTCCGGGTCTCGAACAGCGAGTCGGTCCGGAACTGGGTCTCGGATTCGCGGGTGACCATCGAGACGGTCTGGATCGGGCCCGTGCCGGTGATCGCCAGCAGGCGGCCGCCGACGTTGAGCTGGCGGAAGCAGGCCTCCGGCATGGTGGTGCGAGCGCCGGTGAAGACGATCACGTCGAAGTGCTCGTCATTGGCCCATCCGTCATGCGCATCGCCTGTTTCCAGCACCACGCGCTCGAAGCCCAGCTCGGCGAGCAGGCCGCCGGCGCGTTCCGTGAAGTCCTCGAACAGGTCGACCGAGCGAACGCTGTTGCCCAGCGAGGCGAGGCAGGCGGTGAAAAAGCCGGTGCCAGTGCCGATCTCGAGCACGCGCTCGTTGGGCTGGACCTGCAGGTACTGCAGGATGCGGCCCTCGACCACCGGCGGCAGCATCGTCTGGCCGTGACCGATCGGTACGGCGACGTCGGCGAAGGCGTGGACGCGCTCGGCGTCCGGGACGAAGCGCTCGCGCGGGACGTTAAAGAACACCTCCAGAACGCGCTTGTCGAGCACGTCCCAGGGGCGGATCTGCTGCTCGACCATATTGAAGCGGGCCAGTTCGATGTCGGTGGGCATGGTTTGGCTCTGAGTTCGGAAAATTGAGTGCGCGGTAATTTACGGGTTTTCCCCCGTCCGGGCAACTTCAGGCAGCGCGCGATGCGCGCCGGGTGACGCGGCTAAGTGACTGAAAGCGGTGCGGGAACTTGTTGTTTTCCGCTTGCTGGGGTAGCGTTGCGCCCATTGAAGGGGCTGTTTCAGCAGGGCTGGGACAGTCATTACCCACAGACTAGGGGTGCCGCCGACGATCCCGCAGGGGTCCGCCCGGCGGCTGAGAAACACCCTCGGAACCTGATCCGGCTTGCATCGGCGTAGGGAAGTCTGTCTGGCACATCTGAGTATTCCTCCCGTGTCCAGTCGGCGCTCGTCGTGCATGCCCCCATGCTGAACAAGGTGGCCCACGAGGTAGCACATATGAGCGCAATCCCCAGCGATTTCCTGCAGAAAACGGCAAAACTCTCCGAGACGGTCATCGAGCCGTTTCCGGCCAGCCACAAGCGCTATTCGGTGGGCTCGCGCCCGGACATCCGTGTCCCGTACCGCGAGATCAGCCAGACGGCGACGCAGAACGACTCCGGCATCGTCTCCAACCCGCCGATTCCGGTCTACGACACCTCCGGCCCCTACACCGACCCGGACGTCGAGATCGACCTGCTCAAAGGGCTCGAGCCGTTGAGGCAGAAATGGATCGACGAGCGTGACGACACCGAGCAGCTCGACGGGCCGACCTCGCGCTTCGGCCAGGAACGTCTGAGCGACGAGAAGACCGAGAACCTGCGCTTCTCGCACATCCGCCCGCCGCGTCGCGCCAAGGCCGGTGCCAACGTCACCCAGATGCATTACGCGCGCCAGGGCATCATCACCCCGGAGATGGAATACGTCGCGATCCGCGAGAACAACCGTCTCCAGGAGATGCGTGCCGACCCGCGCTACAAGGCGCTGCTGCGCCAGCACAAGGGCGAGTCCTTCGGCGCGGCGATCCCGGACGAGATCACCCCGGAGTTCGTCCGTGACGAGATCGCCCGCGGCCGCGCGATCATCCCGGCGAACATCAACCACCCGGAAATCGAGCCGATGATCATCGGCCGGAACTTCCGTACCAAGATCAACGGCAACCTCGGCAACTCGGCGGTCACCTCCGGCATCGCCGAGGAAGTCGAGAAGATGGTCTGGGGCATCCGCTGGGGCGGCGACACCATCATGGATCTGTCGACCGGCAAGCACATTCACGAGACCCGCGAGTGGATCCTGCGCAACTCGCCGGTACCGATCGGCACCGTGCCGCTTTACCAGGCGCTGGAGAAGGTCGACGGCAAGGCCGAGGACCTGACCTGGGAGATCTACCGCGACACGCTGATCGAGCAGGCCGAGCAGGGTGTGGACTACTTCACCATCCACGCCGGCGTGCGCCTGGCCTACGTGCCGATGACCGCCGAGCGCGTCACCGGCATCGTCTCGCGTGGCGGTTCGATCATGGCCAAGTGGTGCCTGGCGCACCACGAGGAGTCGTTCCTCTACACGCACTTCAACGAGATCTGCGAGATCATGAAGGCCTACGACGTCAGCTTCTCGCTGGGCGACGGCCTGCGCCCGGGCTGCTTGGCGGATGCCAACGACGAGGCGCAGTTCGCCGAACTGAAGACCCTCGGCGAGCTGACCCAGATCGCCTGGAAGCACGACGTGCAGGTGATGATCGAGGGCCCGGGCCACGTGCCGCTGCACATGGTCAAGGAGAACATGGACAAGGAGCTCGAGGATTGCTTCGAGGCGCCGTTCTACACCCTTGGGCCCCTGGTCACCGACATCGCGCCGGCCTACGACCACATCACCAGCGGCATCGGCGCGGCCAACATCGGTTGGTACGGCACCGCCATGCTTTGCTACGTCACGCCGAAGGAGCACCTCGGCCTGCCGAACAAGGACGATGTGCGCGAGGGTGTGATTACCTACAAGATCGCCGCCCACGCCTCGGATCTCGCCAAGGGCTTCCCGGGCACGCAGGTGCGCGACAACGCGCTGTCCAAGGCGCGCTTCGAGTTCCGCTGGCTGGACCAGTACCACCTGTCGCTCGATCCGGAGCGGGCGCGTGAGTACCACGACGCGACGCTGCCGAAGGAAGCCCACCAGGTGGCGCATTTCTGCTCCATGTGCGGCCCACACTTCTGCTCGATGAAGATCACCCAGGAGGTGCGCGAGTACGCCGACCAGTTGGGCGTCGACGAGGAGGAGGCGCTCAAGCAGGGCATGAAGGAGAAGTCGATCGAGTTCGTCGAGAAGGGCGGCGAGGTCTACGGCCGGATCTGATCGGCCCACGCGCTGATTCATAAAAGAAAGCCCCCGGTTCCGGCCGGGGGCTTTTTTTCGTGTTGCGTTCGGTCAGGCGGACGTCAGAAGTTGCCTGCACCCATTCCCATCATGCCGACGCCGAAGATCATGCTGACGACCATCATGATCAGGCCGAGCAGAGTCAGCACGCCGAAGATCGTGAAGTAGATCCGGATCTTGCCCATGGCGTAGCTCGCCTCCTGGGGCTCGTTGCTGGTGTAGGCACGGTGGACGGCACCGGCGGCCTGCATCAGGACCACCCCGGCCCAGATGGGAATCCAGGCGATGATGATGCCGACTATCGATAGGGCGGTGATCACGCCGTAGATGATCATCATCACGCCGATCAGCTGCATCCAGAACTTGCCGCGGTACAGCGGTTCGATGATCGAGCGGGCGTCGGCCGCTGAGGATGAGGTTTCCATGGGGACGTTCTCCTTTGTCGTATGTGCTGACTTCCCTTTGGCTGTGTCCGGCCCGCCGGGCACCTGACGATGGTAGCCGAAGCGTCTCCCGCCGTCGTGTAGTGGCAGTCCCGATGGTGTGGTGCCTGACACAAAAAAACCCCGGCCATGCCGGGGTTTCCTCGGTTTCCTGCCGGGTTGGCGCGGTCAGACCGGCGGGCGCCGTCCCATCAGGAAGAACACGATGGCCAGGATCAGGCCAACGACGAACAGGATCCAGGCGATCTGCGTGGCCGCGCCAGCGATGCCGCTCATCCCCAGCACGCCGGCAATGATGCCCACGATCAGAAATACGAGTGCCCAAGAAAGCATGGTGCTACCTCCTATGACGAAGCGGCCTCAACCCCGCGTCGGGGTGGCCGCGAAAATGGCTCGTCCACGTGGACAATAGATGGGATGGCTCAATATTGCTGCAGTTCCTCGCCGTCCACCCGGCTTCCCCGTCGGTGACGGCAGGCTGCTACCATCGCCGGCCTTCCCGAAACCGCCGGTGAGCGCATGACCGAGCCGACCCCAGGTCCCGTCGAAGATCGCGATATTCCCGAAAGCGCACCCGTTACGGTGATGCCGCTGCTGGCATTGCTGCTGCTCGGCATCCTCTGGGGCTATAACTGGGTGGTGATGAAGGCGGTGCTGACCGATGTCTCGCCGGCCTGGTTCGCCGCGCTGCGCACCGTGGTGCCGGCACTGCTTCTGATCGCGATCCTGCCGCTGGCCGGCAAGCGCCTGCGACCGCCGCCGTTGTTCTACGTCCTGCCGATCGGCGTGTTCCAGACGGCCGCCTTCGTCGGCTTCATGATGTGGGCGCTGGAAACCGGCCCGGCCGGCGAGACGTCGGTGATCGTGTTCATGATGCCGTTGTGGCTGACATTGATGGCGCACTTCGCCCTGCACGAACGCATCACCGGCATCCAGTTGCTGGCCATCGGCCTGGCGCTTCCCGGTCTGGTGCTGCTGATCGCCCCCTGGGAGCAGGCGCTTGCCGTCGGCGCGGTGGGGTTCGGCCTTGCTTCGGGGTTCGGCTGGGCGCTGGGGGCGATCTGGCAGAAGCGCTACTACCACCGCTACCGGCCCGATCTTTTGAGTCTGACGGCCTGGCAGATGCTCTACGGTGGATTGCTGCTGGCGGGCGTGGCGCTCTGGGCCGAGCCGTTCGCGATCAACGCCACGCCCAACTTCTTCTGGGGGCTGTTCTACAACGTGCTGCTGGCCGGCGCGATCGGTTGGCTGCTGTGGGTCTATTCACTGCACCACCTGCCTACCTGGGTGGCCGGTTTCGGCTCGCTTCTGGTGCCGGGTATCGGTGTGCTTAGTGCCTGGCTGGTGCTGGGCGAGACGCCCGGTCCGGTCAAGCAGCTCGGTATCGGCCTGATCCTGTCGGCGCTGCTGATGATCACCCTCTATCAGCGTCGTCAGCGGCGTCACCGTGAGCGATCCTAAGCAACGGGTCTGCGTGGCCGGCAGGGCATCGCTACACTGGTTGCGTTCTCAAGCGCCCCCGGCGGCAAGCCGGCCGCGAGGGCGACAACAAACATGACGCGAGGTGACTGATGGGCGAATGGCTTGAGGCGACCGTGGTCGAGAAGATCCGCTGGAACGACGGCCTGTTTTCATTGCGCTTCGACGCGCCGCTACCCGCGTTCAAGGCCGGGCAGTTCGTGCGCGTCGGGCTGGATGTCGACGGCGAGCGGATCGCGCGGCCCTATTCGCTGGTCAACGCCCCGGACGAGACGCCTCACGAGATCTATTTCAACGTCGTGCCGGAAGGGCCGCTCTCCCCCCGGCTGGCCCGGCTCGAGGCCGGCGACCTGTTCCAGGTGCATTCCTCGGTCACCGGCACGATGACCATGGAGCGCACCCCCGAGCATCGCCATCTGTGGCTGTTCGCCACGGGGACGGCGCTCGGCCCCTTCCTGTCCATGCTCAAGACCGATGCCCCCTGGCAGCGTGCCGAGCGGGTAGTGCTGTGCCACTCGGTGCGCACCGCCTCGGACCTGACCTATGGCGATACGATTCGCGAGCTCCTGCATCGGTATGGCAACCGGCTGACCTTCGTGCCGCTGGTCACCCGGGAGACCGTCACCGGGACGTTGCAACAGCGCATTCCGGCGGCGCTGGACTCCGGCGATATCGAGCGGCTGGTCGGGTTGACGCTGCGCCCCGAGGACGCGCACGTCATGCTCTGCGGGAACTCGGACATGATCGAGGCGGTCCAGCAGCGACTGGAAGCGCGCGGGTTGCGTCGCCATCGGCGTCGCGAGCCGGGGCATGTCACCGTCGAGAAGTACCACTGAGGCAGCCGTTCTGGCGGCGGGTTCGCGGCGCGCGCCAGGCTCGTCCGCCGGGCGGTGTGAGCTATACTGGTCGCCCTTGCGGCGGCCGCTTCGTCGCGGGGTTGTCCCGGGCCCGGCCGCGTCGCCTCCCGGGGCAGCGACACCTCTTTGATCATGGAGTGGCAGCCGTACATGGTGCTCATGCTCGACAACTACGACTCGTTCACCTACAACCTGGTCCAGTACTTGGGCGAGCTGGGTGAAGAGGTCTGGGTGGCGCGCAACGATCAGGTCACGATCGAGGAGATCGAGACCCGTGCGCCGAGTCACATCGTCGTCTCGCCGGGTCCCTGCGACCCGGACCAGGCCGGTATTTCGCTGGAGGTGATTCGGCATTTCGCCGGCAAGCTGCCCATCCTCGGTGTCTGCCTCGGCCATCAGGCGATCGGCCAGGTCTTTGGCGGCCAGGTCGTGCGGGCGCGCGAGGTGATGCACGGCAAGGTCTCGCCGGTCTATCACACTGGCGAAGGGGTGTTCGAGGGGCTGCCGAACCCGTTCGAGGCGACCCGCTATCACTCGTTGGTGGTGGCGCGCGACAGCTTGCCGTCCGAGCTCGAAGTGACGGCCTGGACGCAGCACGATGACGGCTCGGTCGACGAGATCATGGGCTTCCGCCACCGCGAGTACGCCATCGAGGGCGTGCAGTTCCATCCCGAGTCGATCCTCACCCAGCACGGCCACCAGCAGCTCAAGACCTTCCTCCGCTACCGTTCGGGCGTGCGCGAACTCGCGCCGGCGTGAGCGGGCCGTCCGAAGCCCCCTCTCCGCAAGGGCGCCGCGCCGCGGTGCTGATCCTGGTGATCGCCGGGCTGTTGATGCTCGCGCCCTTCACCGTCGATGCCTACCTGCCGTCCTTCCATGCCATCGGTAGTGAATTCGGCGTCGGTCAGGCGGCCGTCCAGCAGACCTTGAGTCTCTACCTGGTCGCTTTCGGCTCGATGATGCTGTTCTACGGCCCGGCGGCGGACAGCTTCGGTCGCAAGCGCGTCATCCTCTTGGCCCTGCTGGCCTATGCCGTGATGACCGTGCTTGCCGCGATTTCCCAGAGTCTCCTCCAGTTGATCGCCGCCCGCGTGGGGCAGGGGCTGGCGGCCGGTGCCGGGGTGGTGATCGGCCGGGCGCTGGTGCGCGACATGTTCGGCGGGGCCGATGCCCAGCGGGTGATGGCCAACGTCATGCTGGTGTTCGCCGCCGCACCCGCGGCCGCACCGATCATCGGCGGGTGGCTGCACGAGTGGTTCGGGTGGCGCTCGGTGTTCTGGTTCCTGTTCGGCTTTTCCCTGCTGCTGGTCCTGGCGATCTGGCGGCTGTTGCCCGAAACGGTCTCGCGCGAGGCGCGCCAGTCGTTCGCGCCGGGTTTCGTCGCCAAGAGCTACCTGCGCGCCTTCGCGCATCCGCGCTACATGCAGCTGATCGTGGTGTTCGCCCTGCTGTTTGGCGGCATGTTCCTCTACGTCGCGGCCGCCCCCGCCATCCTGATCGACCACCTCGGTCAGCATGAGACCGATTTCTGGAAGTTCTTCGTGCCGCTGGTGACCGGCCTGATCCTCGGCAGCCGTATGACCCGCTGGCTGGCGGGGCGATTGAGCATGACCGCCACCATGGGGCTGGGGCTGTCGATCAGCGGGCTTGCCGTGCTCTACAACCTGCTGCAGGTCAGCCTGCAGCCGGCCGACCAGGTGCACAGCGTGTGGCTGACCGTCACGCCGATCACGCTGTACGTGATGGGCATGGCGACCACCATGCCGGCGCTCAACATCACCGCGCTCGACTACTGGCCGGCCCAGCGCGGCCTGGCCTCGGCCCTGCAGGGCGCCACCCAGATGGCCTTTGCCGGCATCGTCTCCGGGGTGCTGGTGGCCTTGCTGGCCGATTCCCTGCTGGCGCTGGCGACAGGCATGGCGACGCTGTATCTCGCCGCGCTCGCACTGTGGGGAGTGTGGTGGCGCACCGACCGAGTCATGTCGTCGGGGGGAAACGCCCGGCTTTGATAGAATGATTTGCACGCTGCAATATCCGCCCCCGATGCGGGGTTCGGTTCACATTTGACGAGGAAACGACAAGATGGCCGGTCACAGCAAGTGGGCGAACATCAAGCACCGCAAGGCGGCGCAGGATAAGAAACGCGGCAAGATCTGGACAAAGATCATCCGCGAGATCACGGTTGCCGCGCGCACGGGCGGCAATGCCGACCCGTCGGCCAACCCGCGCCTGCGCCTGGCCTGGGACAAGGCGCTCTCCGCGAACATGCCCAAGGACACCATCGAGCGCGCCGCGAAGCGCGGTGCCGGTGATCTCGAGGGGCAGGACTTCGTCGAAGTCAGCTTCGAGGGCTACGGCCCGGGCGGTGTGGCGGTCTACGTCACCGGCATGACCGACAACAACACCCGAACCGTCGCCGACGTGCGCCACGCCTTCTCCAAGAACGGCGGCAACCTCGGCACCGACGGCTCGGTCTCGTTCCTGTTCTCCCGGCTGGGCGTGCTCTACTACCCGCCGGGCAGCGACGAGGATCCGGTCATGGAGGCGGCGATGGAGGCCGGCGCCGAGGACATTCAGGTGTTCGACGACAACTCGATCGAGGTGACCACCACGCCGGAGACCTACAGCGACGTCAAACAGGCGATGATCGACGCCGGCCTGCCGCCGGAGGAGAGCGAGGTCACCATGCGCGCCGCCACCAACGCGCCGGTGGAAGGCGAGGCCGCCGAGAAGGTGGTCAAGCTGATCGACATGCTCGAGGACCTCGACGACGTCCAGGACGTCTACCACAACGGCGAGATCCCGGAAGAGGCCTATGCCTGAGCATGGGGCAGCGCAACCCGTGGCCCGGCGGGTGCTCGGTATCGACCCCGGCTCCCGCGTGCTGGGGCTGGCGGTGATCGAGTTCGCCCGCGGCCGGGCGCGCTGCCTCGGGCTGGCAAGCCAGTCCCTGCAGGCCCATGGCTCTTTTGCCGCCCGCATGGGCGGCGTTTTCGATGCGGTCTCCGAGTGGATCGAGACCCATCAGCCGCACGAGTGCGCTATCGAGCAGATCTTCATGTATCGCAGCGAGTCCTCCTCGCTCAAGCTGGCCCAGGCCCGTGGCGCGGCCTTGGCGGCGGTGGTGCGCCACGGTCTGCCGGTGGAGGAATACATGCCGGCGACGGTCAAGCAGGCCGTGGTCGGCAGCGGCAAGGCTGACAAGACGCAGGTCGCTCACATGATCCAGCGCCTGGCCGGGCTCGACGAGTTGCCGTCGGCCGACGGTGCGGACGCTGCCGCCGTCGCCTTGTGCCACTGCTATCGCAGTCAGGCCTTCGGCGGCGTGGCCGCCGGCGGAGGAAACGCCGAAGCGCGCGAGATTCTGCGCGAGGCCTCGCAGCGACGGTATCGCCGCCGCAGCGACTCGCGTGGCTGGCGTGACATGGATGCCGCGGCGCTGATGGCTCGGGCCGCGGCCAAGTCGGGAGGACGGAAATGATCGGCAGACTTGCTGGACGCGTACTCACCCGCAAGCCGCCGTTCCTGCTGGTGGACGTGCACGGCATTGGCTACGAGGTCGAGGCGCCGATGTCTACCTTCTTCGCCACCCAGGGGCAGGATGACGTGGTCCTGCACACCCATCTGGTGGTGCGCGAGGACGCGCAGCTCCTGTACGGCTTTGCCACCGTCCGCGAGCGCGACTTGTTCCGCGCCCTGATCAAGGTCTCGGGCATCGGCCCGCGCATGGCCGTCGCCGTGCTTTCGGGTATGTCCGAGGCCCAGTTCCGCGATTGCGTCATGAACGACGACGTCAGCGCGCTGACCAAGGTGCCGGGTATCGGCAAGAAGACCGCCGAGCGGCTGATCATCGAGATGCGCGATCGGCTCGACAAGACGCCGGGCACTTCCGTCCCGGCGGCCGTCGGCGGCGTGCCTGCCGAGGAAACGCCGCGCGACGAGGCCTTGAGCGCGCTCGAGGCATTGGGCTACAAGCCGGCCGAGGCCAATCGCATGATTACCCGGGCCGAGAAGGAAGGCGCGACCGACGCCGAGGCCCTGATCCGCCTCGCCCTGCGGCAGACGGTCAAGTAAGCCATGAGTGAATCGATAGACGACGCCCGCTTCGTCAGCTCCGAGCACCGCCCCGACGAGGAGGCCCTCGAACGGGCGCTGCGGCCGCGGAAACTGGCCGACTACATCGGCCAGCCGGCAGTGGTCGAGCAGATGGAGATCTTCGTCCCGGCGGCGAGAAACCGCGGCGAGCCGCTCGATCACGTGCTGATCTTCGGTCCGCCGGGGCTGGGCAAGACCACGCTGGCGCACATCATCGCCAACGAGATGGGCGTGAGCCTCAAGCAGACCTCCGGTCCGGTGCTCGAGCGCCCCGGGGATCTTGCCGCCTTGCTGACCAACCTCGAGCCGGGCGACGTGCTGTTCATCGACGAGATCCATCGCCTCTCCTCGGTGGTCGAGGAGATCCTCTACCCGGCGATGGAGGACTACCAGATCGACATCATGATCGGCGAGGGGCCGGCGGCGCGCTCGATCAAGCTCGACCTGCCGCCGTTCACGCTGGTGGGCGCGACCACGCGGGCCGGCATGCTGACCAACCCGCTGCGCGATCGCTTCGGCATCATCCAGCGGCTCGAGTTCTACGAGGTCGATCACCTGGTGCACATCGTCGAACGCTCGGCGCGGCTGACCCAGCTGGAGATGGACGGTCACGGCGCGCGCGAGATCGCGGCGCGCTCGCGTGGCACCCCGCGGATTGCCAACCGGCTGCTGCGGCGGGTGCGCGACTATGCCGACGTCAAGGGTGGCGGTCGGGTCGACCGGGATATCGCCAGCGCGGCACTGGACATGCTCAAGGTCGACCGGCGTGGCTTCGACCACCAGGACCGCCGCCTGCTCCAGACCTTGCTGGAGAAATTCGACGGCGGACCGGTCGGGCTGGACAACCTTGCCGCGGCGATCGGCGAGTCGCGCGACACCATCGAGGACGTTCTCGAGCCGTACCTGATCCAGCAGGGCTTTCTCATCCGGACGCCGCGCGGGCGCATGGCCACCCGGCAGACCTGGGAGCACTTCGGATTCACGCCCCCGGCGCAGTGGTCGGTTGATCTCGCCGACACGCCTTCGGGAGAGTGACCATGACGCATCCGGACCCTTCGGTGTTTCGCTGGCCCGTGCGCGTCTACTACGAGGACACGGACGCTGGCGGCGTGGTTTACCACGCGCGGTACCTCAACTTCTGCGAGCGGGCGCGGACCGAGTGGCTACGTGCCCGCGGCTGGGAACAGGACGCCCTCCGCGACCAGCAGAAGGTGGTCTTCGTGGTGGCTCGCGCCTCGCTTGAATATCGTCGACCGGCGCGATTTAATGACGCGCTTACCGTCACCTGCGAGGTGGAACGCCTGCGCTCAGCGGCCATCGATTTCACCCAGCGAGTGGAACATTCCGCCGATTCCTCGGTCCTGTGTGAGGTGTCGGTGCGCGTCGTCTGTGTCGATACGCAGACCTTCCGCCCCAAACCCATACCCGAGCCGATCCTGGAGTCTTTCGCGTGAATTCCGATCCATCTGTCATCGAACTGATTACCGGGGCCAGCCTGCCCGTCCAGCTCGTGTTGCTCATTCTCGTGCTGGCCTCGGTCGGCTCCTGGGCCCTCATCTTCCACAAGGCGCGCGTCTACAAGCGCGCCGTCAGCCAGGTCCGCCGCTTCGAAGGCAGCTTCTGGGCCGGTGGCAGCCTCAATGAATTCTACGACCGCATCTCGCGCGAGAAGCGTCCGCGCGAGGGGCACGAGGCGGTCTTCGAAGCGGGCTTCCGTGAATTCCAGCGACTGCGGCAGGCCGAGGAGCGCCGCCATGATCACGTCATCGGCGGCGTCGAGCGCGCCATGCGCGTGGCCGAGCATCGCCAGATCGACCAGCTCGAGGAGGGTATTCCGTTTCTCGCCACCGTCGGTTCGGTCAGCCCCTACGTGGGCCTGTTCGGTACCGTCTGGGGGATCATGAGCGCGTTCATGAACCTCGGCTCGATGCAGAGTGCCACGCTGGCCGCGGTCGCGCCGCCCATCGCCGAGGCGCTGATCGCCACGGCCATGGGTCTGTTCGCGGCCATCCCCGCCGTCATTGCCTACAATCGCTACACCCAGCGGGTCGACTGGCTGGCGGGCCGCTACGAGAACTTCATCGACGAGTTCCTGGGACTGCTTCAGCGGCAGCTGGGAGGCAAGTAAGTCATGGCGCGGCGTACGCGACGGGCGCGACGCATGGTCGCCGAGATCAACGTCGTTCCCTACATCGACGTGATGCTGGTGCTGCTGGTCATCTTCATGGTGACCGCGCCCATGCTGCAGCAAGGGGTCGAGGTCGAGGCGCCGAAGGCGGCTGCCAGTCCGCTGGACGACAGCGACGAGCCGCCCCTGCTGATCATCGTCAATCAGGACGGCGAGTACTTCGTCAACAAGGCCGAAAATCCGGATGCTCCCGTCAGTCTGACCACCGTCAGCGAGCTGGTTGCCGCCGCCCGCAAGGTCGACCCCGAGGCGCCGGTGCTGGTGAAGGGCGATCGCGCGTCTAACTACGATAACGTCATGCGCGCCATGGTGGCTGCCCAGCAGGGCGGTGCGACCAAGGTGGGCCTGGTGACCGATTCGCAGCCGCCCCAGTCGAACGCGGAGGAACGCTGACCGATGTTGCGGATGCTCGCACGGATGCCCGCCGCCGTGATCGCGGCGGTGCTGCTGCACCTGCTTCTGGTGCTGGCCATTGTCTTCAACGAACTCTGGCAGCCGGAGCGGGTGGAACCCGCCGGCCAGTCGGCGGACATGCCGACCATCGAGGCTGAATCGGTTTCTTCCGCAGTAGTCGAGAAGCAGGCCGAGCGGATGCGCCAGCAGCGCGAGGCGCGCGAACAGGAAGTCAAGGAACAAACGGAGGCCGCCGAAAAAGCGGCCGCGGCCCGCCGCGCCGAAGAGGCGCGGGCGCAGCAGCTGGCCCAGTTGCGCGAGCAGCGCGAAAAAGAAGCCAAGGCCGAGGCCGAACGACTGGCGGAGATCAAGAAGCAGCAGGAACAGCTGGAGGCCGAGCGCCAGGCGGCGCAGGAGGAGGCCAAGGCGGCCCGCGAGGCGGCCGAGGCCGAGCGTCGTGAAGCCGAGAAGGCTCGCCAGGAAGCGAAGGAAGCCGCCGAGCGGCGTGCGGCCGAGGAAAAGGCGCGTCAGGAAGCCGAAGCGGCGCGCAAGGCAGCCGAGGAGAAGGCGCGCAAAGAGGCCGAGGAGCGTGCGCGGAAGGAGGCCGAAGAAAAGGCGCGTCGTGAGGCCGAGGAAAAGGCCCGCCGCGAGGCCGAAGAAAAGGCACGCCAGGAGGCCGAGGAAAAAGCTCGGCGCGAGGCGGAGGAAAAGGCACGCAAAGAAGCTGAGGAGCGTGCCCGGAAGGAAGCCGAGGAGAAGGCTCGTCGCGAGGCCGAGGAAAAAGCTCGCCGGGAGGCCGAGGCTCAGGCTGCGCGCGAGGCGCGGGAACGCGCCCTGCAGGAGCAGCTGGCTGCCGAGGCCCAGGCGCGCGCGGACGAGAGCGCACTCGCCCGCTGGGCGGCGGCCATTCAGGCCAAGGTGCGACGCAACTGGCAGCGTCCGCCCGGTGCCCGGATCGGCTGGACCTGCACCGTAACGGTTCGTCAGGACAGCTCCGGCCGGGTGCGTAGCGTCAGCGTGGAGCGCTGTGATGGCGACCGGCTGTTCGAGCGGTCGGTGGTGCAGGCCATCGAGGCGGCCTCGCCGCTGCCCAAGCCGGAAACGGAATCGATTTTCCAGGAAGAGATCCGCTTCAACTTCAAGCCGGAATAACGGGGTAACCCGGGGTGATTCTCATGAATGTATTGGCTTTTACTCGTCGCACCAGCCGTGTTTCGTCACTGGTTGGCGCACTTGTAGGTGTTGCGATTCTGCTGATGGCCGGCCCGAGTCGGGCGGCGCTGGAGATCGATATCAGTGGCGGCACCGAGACCGGTGTGCCCATCGCCGTGGTGCCGTTCCAGCAGCCGGGGCAGGTGGACGATCTGGCACAGATCATCAGCGATGATCTGGCGCGGTCCGGCCTATTTGCCCCCATCCCTCGGACGGCGATGCCCGGCCAGCCCGTCTCGCCCCAGCAACTGCGTATCGACGACTGGCGCGCCGGCCAGGCCCGCTATGTCGTCATGGGACAGGCCAACTCGCAGGGCGATAGCCTGCAGGCCCGTTTCTACCTGATCGACATCAGCTCCGGTGACCGGGTGGCCGGCAGTCAGATCACGGCACCCGCCTCCGCGGAGCGGACGGTTGCCCATCGCATCAGTGACCTCATCTACGAGGAGCTGACCGGCGATCGCGGTGCCTTCTCCACCCGCCTGGCTTATGTGACCGAGCGTGGCCGCGGTGACAACAAGGTGTTCACCCTGCAGATCGCCGACTCCGACGGCGCCAACCCCCGCACCGTGCTCGAGTCGCCTTACCCGATCATGTCGCCCAGCTGGTCCCCGGACGGCGGCAAGCTGGCCTACGTGTCGTTCGAGGGCAACCGCTCGGCGATCTGGGTCCAGAACCTGGCGACGGGGGACCGCTACCAGCTGACCGACTACCCGGGCATCAACGGGGCGCCTGCCTGGTCGCCGCGCGGTGACAAGATTGCGGTCACCCTGTCCAAGGGAAACAACCCGGACATCTACGTGATCGATCTCGATACCCGTCGTCTGACCAAGTGGACGCACTCGGGAGCGATCGAGACCGAGCCGACGTGGTACCCGGACAACCGCAGCCTGGCGTTCACCTCCGATCGCTACGGTCAGCCGCAGGTCTTCCGCAAGAGCGGCCCCGATGCGCGGCCCATGCGCCTGACCTTCGACGTGCCGTACGCTGCCGGGCCGCGAATTTCGCCCGACGGCGAGAAACTCACGCTTGTTGTGCGCACCGACGGTGGCTTCTTCGTCGCCGAGCAGTCGCTCGGTGACGGTGAGCGCAAGCTGCTCAGCCGTGGCGGCAGCGAGGAGCGCCCCAGCTACGCGCCGAATGGGGCCATGGTTGTCTATGCAGCGCAGTCCGGAACCGGCTCGGTGTTGAAGATTTCGCCGGCAATCGGTGGCGAGCCGCAAACCTTGCGTTACGATCAGGGCAAGGTTCGCGATCCGGTCTGGGGGCCGTTCAATGATTAAAGGGAAACAAGACAGGAAATCCATGAGCGCATCCGTATCTGTTCGCCGCCGCGGCTTGCCGCTGGCGGCTGGTGTCATTGCCTACTCGCTGAGCGCAACGGCAATGGCGCAGCAAGCACCGGGCTGGCTCAATTGGGGTGGAGGCTCGGAGCCGGAAAGCACGAACGAATCGTCCGAGGAGCGGCCGGCCGTGCGGACGACGCCTGCCACGACGATGCCGATGAGCGGTGATGCCGGCAGCGTCACACAGTCCGGACAGGCAGCGCTGCTGCAGCGGTTGATGCAACGCGTCAACGACCTCGAGCGCCAGATGCAGGCGGTGCGCGGCCAGCTTTCGGAGCAGGAGCGCAAATTGCAGCGCCAGTCCGAGCGAGTGGACGAGGCGATGGAGGCAGCGCAGTCGCAGCCCGCCGCCGGGGCAGGCGGCATGATGCCGGCCCAGGGTGGTCAGGCGTCCATGGGTTCGCCGTCGGCACCGACCGGACCGGGTGCTCCTTCGGCACCGCAGGCGCCCGCAGCGAGTGGTGGGAACGGCGCTGCTGCCGCATCCGGTGGCTCGGCTCCGTCCGCCGGCGGCGCGGGAGCCAGCGACGAAGAACAGCAGGCGCTGTACAACGAGGCGTTTGAGGTCCTGAAGAGCGGCGACTACGACGCGGCTATCCAGGCGTTTCAGAAGGTAATCGACGCCAACCCGCAGGGCAGCTGGGCGCCGAGCGCGTACTTCTGGCAGGGCGAGACGTACTACGTCAAGCAGGATTACGATGCGGCTCGCCAGTCCTATACGTCTCTGGTGCAGCGATTCCCGGACAGCCGCCGTGTCCCGGATGCCAAGCTCAAGATGGGCTACATCGCCCAGGAGAAGGGTGACAGCGAAACCGCGCGGCAGCTGTTCAGCGAGGTCGTATCCGACCATCCGGACTCGCAGGCGGCCGGTCTGGCGAAGCAGCGCCTCTCCCGCATGGGTGGCGGATGACCGAGGCGATGGCCGCCGACACGCCGTCCCTCGATCAGGTCGAGACCGGTTCGACCCGCACCCTGCGCATCACCGAGATCTTCCGCTCGCTTCAGGGCGAGTCGGATCATATCGGCTGGCCGACGGTGTTCGTGCGTCTGACCGGCTGCCCGTTGCGTTGCGTTTACTGCGATACCGCCTACGCGTTCACGGGCGGCGAACGCATGGCCCCCGAAGCGATCCTCGCGCGGGTGGCCGAGCTCGATACCCGTCACGTCTGTGTAACCGGCGGCGAGCCGCTTGCTCAGCCGGGCTGCATCGATCTGCTGCGACGCCTGGGCGATGCCGGTCATGTAGTCAGCCTCGAGACCAGTGGCGCCTTGGACATAGCCGAGGTCGATTCGCGGGTTCACGTGGTCATGGACCTCAAGACACCGTCGTCCGGCGAAGTCGATCGCAACCGTTGGCAGAACCTCGCGCACCTGAAGCCCAGTGACGAGATCAAGGTGGTGATCGGCTCGCGCGAGGATTTCGACTGGGCCATCGCCCGGGTCCGCGAGCATGACCTGACCGGGCGCTTTGCCGTGCTGTTTTCACCGGTATTCGATGGCGTGTCGCCGCGCACCCTTGCCGAGTGGATTCTCGAGACCGGGCTGGAGATCCGCTTCCAGATGCAGTTGCACAAGCTGATCTGGGGCGACGAGCCGGGGCGATAAGCTATGAGTGCGAAGCGAGAGCCAGCGGTGGTCCTGCTGTCGGGTGGTCTCGATTCGGCCACCCTGGCCTGGCGGGCGCGGGCGGACGGTTATGCCGTGCATGCTTTGAGCTTCGATTACGGTCAGCGGCATCGCGTCGAGCTCGAGGCGGCGGCGCGCGTCGCGGCTGCGGCCGGTGCGGCGGCCCACCGCACGATCCGTATCGACATGGATGGCATCACCGGCTCCTCGCTGACCGATGCGTCACGATCGGTGCCGGACTACGATCCGTCGCAGTCCGAGATTCCCAGTACCTACGTGCCGGCGAGGAATCTCACCTTCCTGTCGTTTGCCCTCGGCTGGGCCGAGGTGCTCGGCGCCAAACGCATCTACATCGGTGTGAACGCCGTCGACTATTCGGGGTACCCCGATTGCCGACCGGCGTTCATCGAGAAGTTCGAGGAGCTGGCGAACATCGCCACTGCGGCGGACCATCCGTTCGAAATCCACGCCCCTCTGCTGCGCATGACCAAGGCGGAGATCATCCGCACGGGCCAGGAGCTCGGTGTGGATTATGGTCTGACGGTGTCCTGTTATCGTGCCGACCCTGAAGGGCGGGCCTGTGGTCGATGCGATTCCTGTCACTATCGTCGGCAGGGTTTCCAGGATGCCGGTGTGCCGGACCCGACGCGTTACGCCTGACCTCTTGAAAGAGGGCTGA
>NZ_JAJSED010000001.1:1500000-1577500 GCF_023555385.1 Guyparkeria hydrothermalis | reverse complement strand
ATATCGACGGCAGTGTTTGGCACCTCGATGTCGGCTCATCACATCCTGGGGCTGAAGCAGGTCCCAAGGGTATGGCTGTTCGCCATTTAAAGTGGTACGCGAGCTGGGTTCAGAACGTCGTGAGACAGTTCGGTCCCTATCTGCCGTGGGCGTTGGAGATTTGAGGGAATCTGTCCTTAGTACGAGAGGACCGGGATGGACGAACCTCTGGTGTTCCGGTTGTCACGCCAGTGGCACTGCCGGGTAGCTAAGTTCGGATGGGATAACCGCTGAAAGCATCTAAGCGGGAAGCCCACCCCAAGATGAGATCTCCCCGAGGCCTCGAGCCTCCTGAAGGGCCGTGGAAGACCACCACGTTGATAGGCGGGATGTGGAAGTGCAGTAATGCATGCAGCTAACCCGTACTAATTACCCGTGCGGCTTGACCATATAACGCCAAAGCAACACACATAGATACAACACACGCATTCGCTTTACCGCCGATCAGCCTCAGGCTGGTCGGTTACCCCTTCGCCTGGCGTCCATAGAGCGGTGGAACCACCTGTTCCCATCCCGAACACAGCAGTGAAACGCCGCATCGCCGATGATAGTGTGGGGCTTCCCCATGTGAAAGTAGGTCAACGCCAGGCTCCCCATTCCGAAACCCCCGCATGCCAAATGGCTGCGGGGGTTTCTTCGTGTTGGGTATGCCCTTTCCGGGGGCTCGGCCGTGGCCCGTCGGAGACGACGCACGTCTCGCCTGCGCTTGTCCCGCCGGACAAGCGATGTCCGTTCGCACCACGCGGACCTCGGGCAACGTCAGGCACTCCCCCTCCGATCCTCCGCACGACAGTCCGACGCCGGTGAGGCACCCGTGTGGAAATCGGTTCGGTGGCGGGATTTGTCATCTTGTAATCCGATTCCTACATCAGGAACCGATTTGTCCTACAAGTTATTCAGAATATGCCGATATCCGGAAACGCGTACATACCGTAAAGTACAGTCATCCCACGTGTACAAGGAGGTAGGATGATGAAAGGACTCACCCTGTTTTCACGTGCGGCTGCCATCGCGGCTGCTCTTTGGATTACCGCACCGGTAGCGCTTGCTGCCGACGCGCTGAACGTCAATCAGGCCAGCGTGGATGAGCTGGTGGCGCTCAACGGTATCGGCCCGGTCTACGCGGAACGCATTGTCGAATACCGGTCCGAACATGGAGGTTTCGATTCGGTGAGCGAATTGACAGCGGTTCAGGGCATTGGTGACAAGACCGTCGCGGCAATCAAGGATCAGATAACCGTCGACGAATAATCACGGCCACAGTAGATCTAAAAGCCCCGGGCGATCGCTCCGGGGCTTTTTTGTGGTTGCCGTTGCGGAGGAGCGGTGTTTCTGCCACGAGCGTTAATTCGTAGGGCTAGGTGTGGATCGGTGGGGTGGGATAAATCGGAGTTAAGGACAAACAATTCGTGTCAAAAAGTGACACATACAGCGATGTGGTTGGTAGGAAACGTGACAATTGCTACTACATTAGCGGTGGTTGGGTGGGTACGGTTGGCGCCGAATCCTTGCGCGGCGGACTTGCCGATATGGTGGTGGAGGCCTTCCCGTCTTGGCACGTACGTTGCTAGGTATTCCGTGGCCAAGGGCCAGGAGGCCCGGTTGATCAACGCTCCAAAGGAGAACTCGCAATGATGATGAAGCAAATGAACACGCAAGTTCAGAAGGGTTTCACCCTGATCGAACTGATGATCGTCGTGGCGATCATCGGCATCCTCGCCGCAATCGCCATCCCGGCTTACCAGGATTACACCAAGCGCGCCCAAGCGACCGAGTTGATCACTGCTGCCGCGCCGGCGAAGGTGGCCGTTGCTGAGTATGCGATCACGTACGATCAGCTGCCGGGGGCAAACTCGGTTAACTTTAGTTCCTCTTCATCGACGCACGTTCAGTCGGTGGCATGGGACGGCACCGATATTACCGTGACAGCGACTAGCACGAGTCCGTTGTCCGGCATGACCATCGATCTGACCCCCACGTTCAACTCGGGTGACTCCCAAGTGACTTGGAACTGCTCGACGAACGAGCCCCAGTGGGCGCCGAGCTCTTGTCAGCAGTAACCTGCACAAAGAAAACCATTTAAGCCGGGCGCGCCGAGAGGCGCGCCTTTTTGTTATGCGTTTGCTTATTATTCTTTTTCTTCTGGCTTTTGTGGCCAGTATGTTTTTCCACGGCCCATCGGACGCATACTGGCTGCCGTTGATCGGAATTCCCTTTGTCGTCGCTGGAAAGGTGCTCTTTTGGGACCTAAAGGGGCTCCTGTGGCAGCGCGGCTTGGGTTTCGCGAGCCTCGTAGGCCCTTTGTTGGCAGGGTTTCTCGGATGGACTCTTGTGTCCATCTTCTGGAGCGGGTGGCCCTATCTTTCGTACTGGTACTGGATCACCTTCGGCTGGCTCGTTCTCGCTTACGCTTTGGCGGTGCGTTTGCCGCAAGAACATGTTTCCCGACCGCTTTGCGGAGCGCTGGTTATCGTCCTACTTACTGCGATTGTGGCCGTTGTGGATTACGCCCTGGGAAGCCCTCGAGCACGCGGGCCATTTATTGACCCGAACTCCTTTGCTGCCCTCGTAAACGTCGCGATGTTCGTCGCTCTGGGGGAGTACGTTGAAAAATACCGTGACGGCTTGCGCTCCAAGCTGATGCTGGGGGCGATCACGATGCTGGCGGTGACATTGGTGCTAACCCAATCGCGGGGGGCTTGGATCGCGTTTTTAGGTGGCGGGCTATTGTATCTGGCCATCACTTGGCGATTTTGGCGCGTGTTGCCTCGGCCGGTTTTGTGGAAGGGGCCAACAGCGGTTCTGGTCGGCCTAATGTTGGGTGCTGCGTCATTGGGAGTGAGCTTCCTCGATCGCGCGGAGTCTGTCGTGACGTCAGACCAGACGGCGCGGTTTTTGATCTGGGACTCGACGCTAGAGGCTATTGATGATCACGGCCTCTGGGGAACCGGGTTGGGCACGTTCAAGCTCTACTATCCTGAGTTTCGTCATCTTGACGAGACGGGAACTACCGGGGACATGGCGCACAACGATTATCTCCAGTTGGCATTGGAAACCGGCGCGCCCGGCGTCCTTATGTTCGCATTGGTTCCTATCTTAGTCTTTTGGATTTTCCTCCGAAGCGGGGTCTTGGTCGCTCGAAGAGACCAGCTGGCTGAAGCGGATGGCCGGTTCTCTGCCCTGGTTCTGCTGATCGGTGCCTTGACGGCTTTTGCCCACGCACTTGTGAATTTTGTTTTTTATGAGACGGCCATCGCGATGCTCGTCGGGTTAACGCTGGCGATAGGTCTGAGTCGCCTGAAGATAAAGGAGAGTGGCTATGTTTCGGTGGCGTCCATGGATATCTCAAAGCCGCCGCGTGGACTGTTGCCTTGGGTGTTGGTGGGCATGCTATCACTCGGCATGTTGCTAGATGCTTATATCGGGTCCTTCTTGGCGCTCGATAGCCCGCATGTCGAACAGCCCACAGGGGTGGGTGCGAACCAGTATCCAGTGGCTCAATTAGTGAGCACACTTTATCCGGTGAATACCAAGGCGACCGAGTATGCGATGGCCGCGGAGTTCAACGAGGCGGCGAGCATGCCGATCCCACCGCTCAAAGAAATGGCCGAGAAGCTGGCGACCGACAATGCAAACCGGCTATTGCGTTACAAGGATCGGGATTGCATGGCGCAGACGATTGCTGCGGAGTTCCCGACGCGGGTGGCCCAGCGTCAGGGGGTGACTGACTCGGAGACGTACGCGGAGGCGATCAACAAGTTGCGAGCGGTGAATCGGCAGTTGCCACTCTGCATGCCGGGGCACCTTGAACTGTCGGACTTGCTGGTTCTGACTGGTAAGAAGTCCGATGCTCTGGCTGTGCTTTTGGGGGCGACCAAAGTTTTTGCAATACGTGACGAGGATCAGGCAAATCGCCTGGAAGTCCTTGAGCGTGCCGGACGGTTGGCGGAAGAGCTCGGCGAGCTTCAAATAGCACACCGCATGGCAGCTTCCCTTATGCGGAACGACCCGTCCAACATCTGGGCGAGGGAATTCGTGAGCGAGTAGTGATGAACGCGGGTGTATAGACGTCAGGGCGTCCGCGAATACTCCATCCGCTCAAGCACCGCACTGGTCCTCACCTGTAGTCCCCGCGCATTGCGGTTGTCTTGGTAGAACCGCGGGTTGGGAAGCATGGCGGCGAGCTTGGCGGCCTCGTATCGCGTCAGTTGGCTGGCGGATTTTCCGTAGTAGATGCGGGCGGCGGCCTCGATGCCGTAGACGAGGTTGCCCCATTCCGCGTAGTTGAGATAAAGCTCGAGGATGCGGCGCTTGCCCAGAGTTGCCTCGAGCATCAGGGCGATCAGCGCTTCCTCGCCCTTGCGCCATAGAGACTGATCTGCGGACAGGAAGAGATTCTTGGCGAGTTGCTGTGTGATGGTCGAGCCGCCCTCGACAATGCCGCCGGCTTCGATGTTCCGTTCCATCGCCCGGCGCAGACCCTTCAGGTCGATGCCGAAGTGATCCATGAATCGGTCATCCTCCGAGGCGACCACGGCACGGCGTGCGGCGGGGCTGATGGCATCAATGGGCACGAAGATCTGGTTGGCGCGGATGTCGGGGCGAATGCCACGCAGCATTTCGAGCCGCTCGCGCATGAAGGCGGTGGTCTCGGGATTGTGATCCCGCAGGTGCCACACCTGGACGAAGAACCACAGCTGGACCAGCACGAAGCTGAGCAGCGTGAGCCAGAACAGGCGCCATAGCCAGCGGCGAATGGGGCGGTTGTTGCGCGCAGTTTTCGTGCGTCGGCTCATGGGTGTTTGGTGGCGGCTATGGGGCGGTGACGGTTTTGTGGTCTGCGGCGTGAGGCGTCGTGGAAAGAGCGCGGTTGAGCCGCGCGGCGCTGCAGTGGCGCCGCTCCCGCTGAGGGAGGTGCGTGCAGTCTCGAGGGACACCCTCGAGCGGCGGGACGGTGCTTATTTGACCCCGTCCTGACCGAAGCGTTGCGCGAGACGGTCTAGCTTTTCTTCCATGCTCATGTTCTTGAGCGCCGGGTCCGGCTGGTTGTCTTTTGGCGGCCTGCCGCTCTTCGAACGGCGGTCGCCATGTCGCTTGGAGCCCTCGCCGCGCGGGGCGGCCTTTGCCCCCTTGCGGCCGGCCGGCTTGTTGGCCCCCTTGCGCGGACGGCGCGGCTTCTTCTCGCCGCTTTCCTCGGACTCACCCTGCTCGGCGCGTTTGGCGTCGCGTGCGGCATGGATCGCCTTGATCTGTTCCTCGGCGTGAGAGCGGGCCTTGTCGTCGATGGGCTCGGCCGGTTCGCCCTTGAGGTCGACCCGGTGCTCGGCATCCTTCATCGCGAAGTGGTAGGACAGTCGCGACGTGTAGAACTTCATCGCCGCCCGGATCGCCTTGGAATTGAGGCCGTCGAGCTCGGCCGGTCGCTCGGCGAGAATCTGCTGCAGGATGCCGATTGCCAGCGGCTTGACCGCCTTGGGATCCGTCGAGAAGGCCTCCGGCCATGCCGCCTCGAACAGCTTGACCGCCTCGCGCGGATGCACCCGAGGCTTCTTGGCCTGGTGGGCCTCGCCCTTGTCGCCGTCATTGGCCGCCGGCTTTTCACTTGCCTCCGCCGTTTTGGCTTCCGCCTGTTCGGCCGGTTCGGCATTCGGGGCGCCGTTGGCCTCGGTCTCTTCCGTCATCGGCCCGGTGGCCCCGGTGGCTTTGGAATCGTCTGCGGTCATGTCTCGGTCGGCTTGGCTTGGCATCAATAAAAAAACAAGACCGGCAAAGGGGCTGCCTCGCCGGTCCGAGTTCAGGTAGAAATCTTAACGGTTTAGTACGTCATAGACCACATCGCTGACCACTTCGCCTGCCGTATCGGCAATGACGACGTCCGTGCCGACGCGGTAATACCGCATGTGATCCGGCAGGGGCGACAGGTTGCGCACCAGTTCACGCGGTAGCGGTTCGTACTCCACGCCGCGCGGAGGCCAGGGCGAGCCGCGTTGCAGTCGCTTGGCGTGGCCCGGCGGAATCTTGCCCTGCTTGGCCAGACCCGGCGGCAGGTTACGGCTGTACCAGTCGCGGATGTGGCTGCGTTCGCGCGTGGAGATGTGATAGCGATCGCGATCGCGCTGCTGGGGCGCATTGCCCATCGCGTGCTGCTCCTGGTTGCCCTGGGCGTTCTGCCCGGCATGTTCCGGCGGTTGCGCCATAGCGTTGGCCTGACTGATCAGCAGTCCTGTGCTGGCGGCCAGCAGCACTTTTCCGATTTGAGCAATCATTCCATTCGCTCCTGTTGTTTGGATGTGTGCCGAGTGTAGATCAGAAGACAGGGTGCGTACGGGCGGGTTCCGTCGCAGGCCTTGGTGAGGCAGTCACTGGTCCAGCCGGCGGATGGTGTGGCGGGCTCGCCAGAGGAGCCACAGGCCGGGCAGGGCGGCAAAGAACGTGAGAATGAAGAAGATCGTCCAGTCGACCGCCTCGACGATAAAGCCGGCCGTCGGACCCAGGTAAATCCGTCCCAGCGAGGCGATCGCCGAGAGCAGCGCGTACTGAGTGGCCGAATACTTTCGGTCGCACAGGGACATCAGCAGCGCGACGAAGGCTGCCGTGCCCAGCCCGCCGGCGAAATGCTCCAGCGAGACCACTGTCACCATCAGCCCGTAGGCATTCCACTCGTACAGCCAGGCATAGCCGAGGTTGGTGACCGCCTGCAGCACGCCGAACAGCATCAGCGCCCGGTACAGGCCCAGACGGACCATCCACAGCCCGCCAAACAGCCCGCCGATGATGGTCACGATCAGACCGGCCCCGTTGTTGATCAGCCCCACGTCGGTCGCCGTGAAGCCCGCCCCGCGGATCAGGAAGGCCGTGGTCAGCGTGCCGGCAAAGGCATCGCCGAACTTGTACAGGATCACCAGCACGATCAGCATCCACGCCTCTGGGCGGCTGAAGAATGCCTTCATCGGCCCGATCACCGCCGCACCCAGCGTCTGCGGCGCGAGATCCCGCGTGTCCCGCTCCGGGGCGAACCACGCGGTGACGAAACCCACGCCCATCAGCAGCGCCATCACCGTGTAGGTCAGCGGCCAGCCGATGTGATCGCCCATGATCAGGGCGAGCGACCCGGCCACCAGCATGCCGATGCGGTACGTCATCACGAACACCGCCGCACCCAGACCGCGTTCCGGCGCATCCAGCGTATCCGTCCGCCAGGCATCGATGGCGATGTCCTGCGTCGCGGAGAAGAACGCCACCAGCAGGGCGAAGATCGCGATCTGCCAGATCTGCGTCTGCGGGTCGCTCAATGCCAGCCCCAGCAGCCCCGCGGCGATCAGCGACTGGGTCAGCAGCATCCAGCCGCGCCGGCGGGCGAAATAGCCGACCGACCATCGGTCGAGGATCGGCGCCCAGAGGAATTTCACCGTGTAGGGCAGGCCGACCAGCGCGAATAGGCCGATCGTCTTGAGATCGATATCCTCCATCGTCAGCCACGCCTGCAGCGTGCCGGAGGTGAGCAGCAGCGGCAGGCCGGAGGAAAAGCCGAGGAACAGCACGGCCAGCTGTTTCGGCGAGGTGGCGACAGCGCGGATGCGTTGCAGTCGGGTCACGTATTCCCTCGGGTGCGGAAAGTGGGTGTCGGACCGGACTCGGCCACGTGAATCAGATCATGTCGGGCAAGCCAGTCGACTGCCCGGTCAGCATCCTCGCGGAACCAGTCGGCCGGCGCGCCGACACGGAACGAATACCCCCAGGCCTGCATGTCGGCCAGCGCCCGCTGGCGGTCGAAACCATCGAGGTAATCGGCCATCAGGATCTGCAGGTGGCAGACCGCCTCCTCCTCGATATCGTCGCTGCCCGCATCCGTATGCGCCGCTGCCCGACGGCCGGCATCCATGCACACGAGGTGCGCGAATTCGTGCAGGGCCGAATGCACTGCCGTATCCGGACGGACATACAACCTCTCGCCGATCAGCCCCGCCTCGTCGTCGCCCCAGAAACTCCCCGGGATCGACTCGCCGTCCCTTACCCAGACCAGGGCCAGCCCGAACCGTTCCACCAATGTGTCCAGCGCGCCGCGTGGCAGCTCGTCCACGCGCAGCACCGCCGCCTCGTCGACCACGAGGTCCTCGGGCGGTGCAGTGAAACCGGGCTTGATGGAGTGGTCGGCAGACATCGGGCGGCATTGTGCCACGAGTGTCGTCGCACCCTTGCCTCCCCCCCCCCCCCTCGTTTGGAGGGTCATAGTCGGTATCGTAGCGAAAGCGAGAGCTCATGAGACCGGATATCGACTGTCAGGGGCGAGTTTAGCTGCAGGGCGCCACCACGCTCGTAAGCTGCCAGACTGGATTTCGCCTCGCCGTAGTCGGTATAGGCATAGGAAGCATCCAGGGACATGTGCTCGCTGACCGGATAGGTGGCCCCCAGAAGTACCTTCCAGGCGAATCCGCCGCTGGTGTCGCTGTTGATCGTGGCGCTGTCGTTCGTGATGTTGAACCGTGCCATGTCGTGTCTCGCGTACCCCGCGCCAAGGCCGACATATGGCTCGACCGGCCAGGAGGCGTCCAGTACGGCACTCAGGTTCACAAGCCCGAGAATTATCACCGAGGTCGTATCCACCTCGGTGCGGCCAATCTCGCCGGAGGGGTTGCCGTCATTCTCGTATGGGCCACTCAGGTCGAACCCATCGACCTGGTTCAGGGAAAGCTCCGTATCCAGCCATTCGGCCAGTCGATACCCGACGCCGAGGTGGTAGGCGATCGAGTCATCGGACTCGAACATAACCCGGTCGGGTGGGGCGCCGAGATCGCCAACGGTCGCTGTCTCGCCCTCGTTCTGTGCCCAGCCGACGCCGCCTTTGAGGTAGACATCGCTTGCAGCGGCGAGGTTGCTGGCGGCGATTCCAACCGCCGTTACTAGGCCCAGGGGCAGTTGCTTTTTCATCAATCACTCCTTGATCGATTGGTTGGGAAAATGCGTGATGCATCACGTGCAGGGTTCAGACCCCGCCTTTGCGATCGGCTCCGTGATCGCGGGAGACAGGGCGGTATTGGTTGCCGGGCGGAGCAGGGGTCAGTCGTCGGTGCGCGTGAAAAAGAGTTCGAAACCACCCGATGCGGCCAGATGACGCAGTTCTTCTCCCCCGGATGCGCTCGCAGCAAGGCAGACTTCGCTTGCGACCGGGTTATTGGGGAGAGACTTCAGCGCCGCACGCAGCAGTGCGGTGTTGTTGGCTTGCTTCTTACCAAAAACGAGCACGGGGCGGCCGTGGCGGTTGCTCAAAGCCGAGGTCACCGTATCCGCCGCTCGGGAGTGTCCGGCGAGCCCATTGACGATGGCGTTCGATAGCGAGTTGTTCGCAACGGGCGCTTCTACAAGCAAGAGGTCCTTTTCGCTCGTTAACTGGGCGAGGCAAGCGGCAAGATCGTCTTGCACGGAATGGTCGGGATGGCTGCTGCCGGCCGTTGAGCAGCCGCTCATGGTTGCGGCGAGGGCAAGGTAAACGAGGGGCTTCTTCATCATGTTCACTCCTTTGAACCTTTCGTTGTGGTTGATGAAGCGCTACTGACTTGATCAGTGCTTTCGTCTTGACGATTTACCGCGTCCTCGTCTTGAAGCGGGTACGTTGCGTTGGCAATTTCGTAGCCCTCCTCCTCGAGGGATTTAAGTATGTTCGTGAACAGCAGCCTGTCGACGCTGCCGCCAAGGCCGAGGACTTTCCTTATCGCGTCCCAGGCGGCGACGTTCTTCCCGCGTTCACGAAGAGATAGTGCGCGGAACTCGTAGACGTGGGGGTTGTTCGGTGCGATCTCGACCGCTTGCTGGTGCAGCTCGTCCGATTTCGCATATAGGGCTTTGCGCTCCTCATCAGTCCTGTCTGGGCTTGCTCCATGAATCGAGTATGTGGCCCCAAGGTCCGCGAGGATTGCGCTGCTCTCGGGAGTGAGTTCGCGGGCTTTTTCCAGGTTGTGGATGGCTTTGTCGGTTGCTCCGCGGTTCATCATTACGAGGCCAAAGCAGCGGTAGGCTTCAACGTTTCTCGGATCAAGCAACCACGCCTGATTGCATCGCTTCATGGCCAGGTGACCTCGGCCTTCGAAGAACTTACGGATGCCGTAGTCGGTCCACTTCCGGCTCGCTTGTTTGCGCGATCCGAATGCCTCCGAGACGTCCTCAATGAATTGCTGATCTGCCTCATGCAATTCAGGTATTGCTGAGCGATCCATGCCCCCGTACATCGGCAGTTGGTCTATTGGCCGAGGTGACTGCGTGGTTGCGGCGCATCCGGCCATTATCAAAGTGGCGGTAATGAATAGGAATTTCCTTGTTGCCATGAACTCGTTCCTTGAGTGGGGCGTGGATTAGGCATCCGTTTGGATGCAATCGGTGTTTTTCGGCAGTTGCTGGTTGTTAGTGCCTTGAATAAATGGCTCTCAGGGGCGGCACTCTGGTGGCGGGTTTTTGTGGTCGTCAGGGTCGCAGGCCGACGGGTTCACCGCATGATTCCGACAGAATTCATAATCGGTGTGGATGCGGCACCACCAGCTATTGAGGCGGCGTTTGACCGAGGGCTCCGGGATGTCGGTATGGGCTTGGCAGGCTGGAAATTGCCCGTACCTGGGCTGCAGGTTGCATGATTCGGACAGTCCTCCCCAACGAGCGCGATGGCCTGAGGATTCCATGCATGCTGTGACCATGAACGAACGTTTGAGTTGTTCTTCGAGATCTGTGATGCCGATGGCTCGATAGGTCCGGCTCGTCGGGCTAAGGCTAGGTGCTCCGCATTCTAGTAGTGCTTTTCTCGCATCAAGCCGAGAGGTGTCACCTGTTATCCATGTCTCAAAGGTTTCAGGCGCAGGCCTGTCAATATTGCTTACGCTGTAGGTGGTGCAGCCAGTTAATGCACTGATCACGTATATGAATATTGAGATCGGTCGCATTAGTCGTTTTGGCATGGTCGTTCGCTCCTTGAACGGGTTTCTGACCGAAATCCTAGATGGGTAAAGAAACGCGGAAGAGGAGGGTGAGGCAAAGGCTCTTAGTGAAGTCTCTCCTGCCCTCCGGGTTTCATTTATTCAGTGGTTGGCATGATGGGAGTTTGATCATTCTAGGCGTGTCACATTTGCGCCTACCTCGAACTGGGTCGATGAATTCGTATCCTTTTCGAAGCATGCACTCATCTAACCGGCGCATATGCTCGAATGACGTTATCTCTCCTGGAGCACATTCGCGCAATTCTTGCTGTGTTGAGTAAATCGTTGCGCCTGGTTTCTGCCAACGCTCATGCTCATCGGGGGGCTGGGTCGTCAATATAGTGCCAACCGCACCCCGTGCAGGCTATTGCCAAGACAAATCTTGTTAGGATTTTCGTCGCTTTGCGGAGTATTATCAATGTTTTACTTAATCTTATTTTTGTCTTTTAATATAAATCACTAGTTCCTAAAGGGCTGGGTTTTGGGTCTCTCTTCATGAATTTGTCCGGATCGACCTTTTGGTTGTTCCTCCACGTTGTTTCTCCGCTCTTCTGTCGGCTTATATTGCCGCGATGGTAGTGGCAAGCAATGGTTTCCCAGAAAACCCCGCCTCTTGTGCACCAAGGTCGGCCGGACGGATTGTTATTGAATTCATACCCTTTCTTGAGCATGCAGTAGTCTGTATAGCTAAAGTAAAGAGAGAAATCTGCGTTCGGGTAGAGCGACTGTCCTTTTTTGGAGCAGGAGGTGATATCTGATTTGGTTTTTTCGCTTGTTGATCCCTGCTTTTTCCAAAGCTCGGCTCTTGGTGGGAGCGGCTTGTCCATGTAGGTGATTACGCAACCGGAAATCCCGGCCGTAATGCTTACGGTAATAATAAACATTATGAGGTTTGGCATGCTAATGGTCTCGGTTCGAGCTTGGGTTGACGAGGATTGGTTGTCCGGTTTTACCAGGCCCCCATACTCTGTCTGTTTGTCTTCTCATGGGGTTTTCGCTGCTATCGGTCAAAAATTTGGGAGGGAGGTCCTTGAAGTAGGACCCATGTGCATCGCCTAGCGTGGCGGGCTTTCCGCCTGATGATGCGTTGGCGCCAAAGATGATTCCTATGAGGTCACTTTGATGGGTGTTTTGGTGGACCTCTCCCAGGCCACGAGTGACGGTATCGATCCTATCTGCCATGCGCTGTGCGTTCGCGGCGGCTCCGTTGAACAAAACGCTGCGGACCGGTGTGCTTGTCTCACCTTTGACTTCTTGCAATCGAGTCGCGTTACTGGCCGTCATGCTGCCTCGACTGTGATCGATTTCTTCGATGTAGAGCCATTGTCCTCCGTTTTGAGCCGCCCTTTCGTTGTGTTTCTGGATGGCTTCCCGAATGTCGACGTTGGCATGTGACGAATTGCTCGCACCGAATAGCCAGGTCAAGCCAGTGAACTCTCGGATCTTGTCGAGTGATGCGTAGACGGACTCGGAAAGAACATTCGGGGTTTCTGGGTTTATGACCGTGTATATCCCAGTCTCCAGAGCCTTCGAACCGTGCTGCTCAACCGCATTGTTTATTGCTTCTTCTTCACTGTTGAATATGCCGTGATTGAAAAGGTAGACGGTGCCATCTTCGTCATGAGCGAAGTCGTGATTACTGAAGTCCGTGACAATTTCCGGTTCACAACTGCTGGCGCCGTCATCGCATGCTTGCTGGAGAGCGGCCTTTTTTTCGGCGTCGTCCGATGCGTATACCCAATCGCCAATGGCACTCCTGGTTTGCTCGTAGGCAAGCGTCTTGAGTTTGCTATCCGCCTCCACCGACGTATGCATCGCTTTCGCATCTTGGAATGTCGCCGCCGTATGAGTCTCATTTGTTTGTCGCGAGAGGGAGGCGATAGTCTCGGCGACGCTAATGCCGGTGCGAGACTCGTGGCCCCGCTGGTCGGTGATGATCAAAAGTCCTTCGTCAATGGCGGATCGTGTACGGCCTTGTGACTCACTGGAGCGATCGGCATCCAGTGATGTATTGGCGACAAGGCCTTTAGCTGCGCCGTATCTTCCTTGCGTCACCATGTCGCTGGAAAGAGAAAAGCCGCTGGCCTCGGCGCTGGCGGACGCGGAGTTCGTCAGGTCTCGTGAGGTGAGTGCGCCGGTGATGAGCCGATTGTCTGTGGGATCAGCGTCGCTTGAGATGCCGCCGCCAACCAGATCGGTGTTGCCGGCCACGGTGAGGTCGAATCCGCCTTCACCGGCGCGGATGGCGCTTTGTTCGGTGACCGATCGGTAGCTTCCCTGGGCTTCGCTGTCTTCTTTGGAATAAGAAGCGGCAACACTGAACCCGCCGAGCGGGATGCTCACTCCAACACTTTCGTTGTGCTGTTCGGCACGGTATTCGGTTTGATCTTGAACGCTTTCGATACGCAGGTCGCCGCCCACATCGGCTTCGACGCGCTGCCCGGTCACGACCGCGCCGATCAGTGCGGTGTCGCTACCCGACTGGAGGCTGGCGGCCTTGCCGGCCGACACATGGCTGAGTTGGTGGGTGAGCTCGCTAGCTTCTGACTCGCCCTCACCGCGGGCGGCCGAGGCGGTGATGGAGAAGCCCACGCCATTGCCTCCCAGGTCGATGCCGATACCCACGCTGGCGGATTGGCTGTCGTTCTCGCTCCGCTCTTCGCGGCGGGATTCGGCGGCGAGCAGGGCGATCTCGTCATCAGCGGAGAGCGTGGCGTTGCCCTCGGCACGGATGTCGCTACCGCGAACCAGGATGTCGCTTCGTTCACCTTGACCCGCTGCGTTGATCCGAACGTCACCTCCCGCGGTGATGTACGAGCCGCGGGCGGTGTCCGAATGGCTTTCGGCGCGGTACTGGCTTTCGCTGGTGCCCACGCTGATGTTGATGCTGATGCCGCCTGCCTTGTCTGCCAGGTTGGCGTTCTTCTTGGCGCCGCCGGTCTTGATGTGGCTATAGGCGTCCACGGCGGCCAGGCCGGCACTTGCGGCCGCGAGACGTTTCATGCGATTGCTGTCGGTGTCGTCGGCGGTCTGAGCGACGCGCTGGATGCTCTTCGCTGCGTCGATGACCGGGCTGGTCAACGCAAATGTCAGACCGCTTTGCTCCATTTCGCGCATCTGGCTGGTGCTGCCGGCCTGGCGCGACTCGATGATTTCCACACGCCCGCCCCGAATGTCGATATCGCCTTGCGGGGCGAGAAGAGCGCTGCCGGACTGCCGGTAGGTCTTGCCGGCGTCGATCGTCACGCCCCCTTCGATGCTGGCCAGTTGCGTGGAGAAGTTGGTCTGACGGATTGCGTCGTTGCTGCTGGCGAGGCGGTGGTTGCCGTAGGTGATCGACAGCCCGCCGTTGGAGAACAGCCCGGATCGTTTCGTCTCCTGGAAGTGGTGCCGGGTGGCTTCATCATGATCGGCCAGCAGCGTGATGTCCCCGTCAGCCTGTGCCGTCGTGCCGCGGTCGGAAATCAACCGGCTGCCCTCAACCGTGATGTCGTTGCCGGCCGAGAGCGTGACCGTGGCCCCGCCCACTTCCGTACCGGTGACCCTCTCGGATCGAGACGCATCGAGGGTGGTGGTCACCGAGTTCGACATAAAGCCGCCATCGGTGATTTCGTGAGCCTCCTCCCAATGGCTTGAAGAGCGGCCAGCATCTAGTAGCAGGTCTTCACCGGCGGATAGCGTGACCTTGCCGGCCAAGCTGTCGATGCTGGCGGCCCGCGTGGCGACGTTCCGTCCCGCGATCATCTCCAGGTTGCCGCGCGTATCGACATGGGTGCCGCGTTCGCGCGTCGCCCCCTGGGCGATCCGGTTGTCGGCGTCCCAGACGACTCGCTCGTTTTCGCCTTCGGTCGCTGTGGTCAGCCGTAGGTCGCGTCCGGCCGACAGGCTGGTGGCCCCACCTCCGTCGTGCGCGAGCTTGGTGGCTTCGAGTGTGAGGTCCCGACCAGCAGTGAGGGCGAGTGCTCCCTCGCTCCCGGTGACGGCGAGACGGCTGCGATCGACGATCTGCTCGCGGGTGAACCGGCTGTCCCCGTTTCGACGTTCGCTGTGGCGGGTGCCGGCCGTGATGGTGATGTCCTCGCCGGCGGACATCGACAGGGCCGAGCCGGCAATGACCTCGCCGCCAACCTGGTGGATGTCGTTGGTGGCGGCGAGATCGATGCGGTCGGCATGGTAAGTGCCGTTGCGCGTGTCAATGCGTTCCGAGGCTAGGCCGAGTGCGCCGCGTGCCTGAAGTCGGCCGCGGTTGATGGCGGTGCCGCCAACGGCCAGGTCGAGGTCGCGTGCCGCAATCAGTCCATGGCTGCTTACTGACTCGGCGTTGCCGCCGGCGAGGTGCAGGGTGGGAACGAGCACACGCCGCGTCTGCCCCTCGACGGTGACGGTCGATTCCTCCAGCCAGACGATGTCGGTGGTCAGTCGGTCGAGTTGGCTTTCGGACAATCGTACGCCCGGTGTGATTTCGAGATCGCGGCCATAGGCGATGCCGGCATCGATCAGTGCCCGGAATTGGGCCTCGTCATCGGCGAATCCCTCCAGGCGGCGCTGGCCGGTTCGCTCGATTACCTGCTCGCGCAAGAGTGCCTGTTCGTAGAAGGCATCGCCGAGACGCTTCTGGGTGTAGGCGGGGTCTCGGGCCAGGGCATCGAGCATGGCCTGTGATCCATACCACTGGCGGTAGCTCGCAAAACGCGGATCGGTCTCGATTAATGGCGAATTGGGGTTGTCGAGTCGGAGTCGAAACAGGCTCGCCTGTGGCAGCTGCGGCAGCGTCGATGCCGACCCGCTCGAAAGCGCCGGCAGGTCGGGCGTCGACGGATTCGCACCGGCCCGGCCGGTGTAGGTGACGGTCGGCAGGTCGTAGGGAGCGCTGTAGACCGGGGCCGGATTGTAGGCGGTGGTGCCGTGCCACTCGCGGCAGTGATCCGAGCCGAACGTGCCGCAGGATTCCACCGTGGTGAAGCTTGCGGTGCCGGTCCGACGGGTGATGTCCTGTCGCTGCGTGGCGCGGTTGTCGAGCGTCGCGAGGTCGGCATACAGTTCGTTGCCGGCGACGATCTGGCTGTCGGCATTGATGAGCGTGCCACCAGTGAGCGCCATGTCGCCACCGGACCGGATGGTGGCGGGCTGAGTCTCGATCACCTCGGTGTGCGAGGTAACCGCGGTCGCCTGGAACCAGGTGAAATCGGAGATCTCGTGCGGGTAGCCCTGGCACCAGACGTTCTCGTCATAGAGGTTTGAGCAGCTGATCGCATCGAAGGTGCGCTGGCTGCCGCGGAGCTGTATCCAGGATTCTTGCACCGGCGCCTCGTCCACCTGCGCCGTGACCAAGCCGGCGTTCTGGTTCTCGATGCGATCGGCCTCGATGGCCAGATCGCCCATCGCCTCGATGGTCGCGCCGCGGTTGAGCAGGTGATCGGCCGCACCCTCTCGGCCCGCGATGTGCATATCCCCGGCGCTGAGGATCAACGCCTCGTTACGGTTTTCGAGCTGGTCGATGGATAGCCGTAACGTGTCTCGGGCGGCGAGGGTGGCGGCTGTTGTGACGTCACCCAGATTGCGCAGTGTCGAGGCAGTAACCGAGAGCCGGCTGCCGTAGAGACGCGCCCCAGGGCGGTTGATGACGTCGGTCGCCGAGAGGTTCACCTGCTGGCCGTCGATCAGGCCGTCATTGGCGAGGCGGTCGTCTGCGGCGAGGTCGAGCCGGCTGGCCGTGATATCGCCGCCGTGGCGGTTTTCGATGGTGTCCGCCTGGATGTCGGCGCGGGCGGCTTCCAGTCGTCCATCGTTGATCAGGCGGCCATCTGCGCGAAGGGCGAGGTCTCCGCCTGCGATCATCTCGCCGTTGTGACGGTAATCGCCGTGGATCGTGGCCTCGATCTCGGTCTTCGAAAGCCACTGTCCGTCACCCGCCATGGATGGCGTGATCAGGCTCAGGCCCTCAGCGCCGAAGAACAGTCCGTCGTGGTTGTCGATGTGGCGGACGGCCGTAATGCTGAGTCGTTCACCGGCCAGTACCTCGCCGTTACGGTTGCCGATCGCACCGGCTGTGAGCGTGATATCGCCTTGCCCACTGATGCGTGCGTTCTGATTGTCCAGGCCGGTGTCGGCTTCCAGCGTCAGTTTGCCTTCGGCGTGGATGTCGCCGGCATTGCTGACCTGCCGTGCGCTGAGGTTCATTGTCCCCTGCGTGGTAGTGGTGCCTTCATTGACCAGGCGACCGTCGACGGTCACGGTCAGGCCTCCCGGACCGGCGCTCACGGTCCCAGCGTTACGCACGCCCACTCCGTGCTCGTTGGCGATCAACCGAATCTTGTTGGCGTACATTCCGCCGAGTCGGGCCGTGTCGATACTCCATTCGCCGGACGGAGAGCCACCATTGGTGGCTTCGGTCAGTCGGCCGTCGGTCGCGAATTGCCCGAGCCCGGTGGTGATGGTGAGCTCGTCGGCCCAGATGCCGGCGTTGATCTCGACCGCGCGGGCGAGCAGGTCGGCTTGGGCCGTGCGGCTGGCGTCCATGCCGTCGCCTTCCACGCGAATGCGTCCGCCCCGCACCTCCAGATCGGTCCATCGGCCGTCGGTGAACCGAGGCCTGCCGGTGGTCAACATGGCGCGTTCGGTATTGATGAACCCGCAGCCGTCGCAGGTGATGCCAGCGGGGTTGGCGATCACCAGATCGGCCGGATTGCCGCCGATCTCCAGGTAACCGCCGAGCTGGCTGGGCGAGCCACTGCGCACCTCGTTAAGAATCAGGTCCGCGGCATCGCCGACGAGCGCCGGGTTGGCGCCGATCTGTCCCGCCAGGGTCGTTGCGCTCGTCGTTCGGCCGTTGTTGAATACCACACCGGCCTCGTCCACGTCGAGTTGCCGATACACATTGTGCGAGACCCCGTCTGCGCCGGGCGTGGTGATGTCCACCACGGGCGTGCCGTTGCCGGACTGGTGGATGCTCGGGCGGGTGTCGCCCGAGGCGTCGGGATGTGAACGGATGTCACCTGCCGAAAGTGATGGGGCGAGCAACAGCAGGAACACCACAGGGCTGCGTACTCGGTGTGGGCATCGGAGATAAGGCTGACGTGTCATGACGGATCCTTGTCGTACACGGGGTCGCAATCAGAAATGGATGCCGGCCTGGAAGCCGGCCTGAAGACCTGGGTCTGGGTAGGCGGCCGGCCGGTCCATGGCCCGTGCCGCCCAGGCGTCGATCCAGGTGTTTTTCCAGCGCCACTGCAGGCCGAAGGCCGCCCCGACCAGATGCTTTCCGGGCAGATCGTCTGCCGAGGGTCCGCCGACACGGCCCGCGTCCATGGCGACGTAAGGATGCAATGGTCCGGGTAGTTCGAGGTGCAGTTCGTTGCGCCAGAACACGCCGCGTTCCCCGCTGAGCAACAGCTCCCCGCCGAAGCCGCGCACCGAATGGCGGCTGCCGATGGCGAAGCGGTCCTGCGGGATCAGGCGGGTGTGATTGAACTGGCCGGCGATTCGGCCGCGATAGCGCAGGGGTTGATCGCCCAGCGTGAACGGCGCCTCCAGCCGGGCGGCGAACGTCGTGATATGTGGCCGGGCGGTGCCTTCGCCGAATGCCTCTTCGGGCGCCGGTTGGGCGCCAAGCATGCCGGTGCCCCAACGGTGATTCAGCGCAAGGTTCACGGTGTTGCGACCGAGGAAGTGACGATGCTCGATGCCGACCGAATAGCCGGCCATGCGCCGGTCCTGCACGCTGATGCGGGTCTGGTCGATGGCATTGGAATAGGTCTGCAGCCAACCCGTTGCCTTCAGACGCGTACGATCGGCACCGGAGCGGTGCACTACGCGGGAAATCGCGATTTCGCGCCGTTCGCCCGTGCCGCTGTAGCGGTAGTCGCGGTGGCGGCCCGCGATCGTCTGGAAATAGGAAAAGCGGCTGGCGGTCGCGCCGAAGCGCCAGTGACCGAACGGCACCGAGTAGTGAAGGGTGTATGAGTCTGAGCTGCCCGGACGATCTCGCTCGGCCAGGCCCAGGTCACGCGTGAGGCTTGCGTAAAACAGGCCGTTGAAGCCGAACAGGTGATCGCCGAATAGCGTTGCCGTGCCGAGAAACCGGCCGGTCTGGTCGCTGCCCGAGTCGTCGATCGATAGCGAGACGCGCAAGGGAAAATTCTGCTGCCAGTCGACCACGATATCGCTCTCGCCGTCCTCCCGGCCGGGCTCGATGGCGATGTTGGCCGTGACGCTGTCCAACCGTTCCAGGTTTTCCAGTCCCTGCTCGATATCACGAAGGTTGAGCAGTTCGCTGCCACGAATGGGGAAGGCGGGCTTGGGCCGGGCGCGCTCACCGGAGGTGTTGCTTGGGCGAATCGTGCCGACCCGGCCGGGCAGGATGCTCAGCGTCAGTTGGCCGTCGCCCAGGTCCTGCGGAGGAGCACTGGCGCGGCTAGTGACCAGGCCGGCGTCGATCAGTTGCTGTTGGAGCTCGCGCACGATCGCCCCAATGCCCCGCTTGCCCAGGCAGCGCCCAGGGTGGTGCCAGCCCACATTGACCAGGGCGCGTTCAAGGACGCGCACGAATACGGGGCGGGCCCCTGTGGGCAATTGGATCGCGTCGATATCGACGCAGGGTGTTTCCTGCGGGGGGAGCCGGGGTGCCGGACGGGTTTCGCGCTGCAGGCGCACGTCCGGATCGGCTTCGAGCCGCTCGCGCAGGTCCTGCTGGCGCTCCAGTTGGCGGAGCGACTCGTCGGTCGGATTGATCGCCTGCGCGAGGGCAGGCGGCGAGCACGCCCCGGCCAGCGGAATGGCAATCCATGCCATGCGCCGGCCGAGGCCGCCTCGACGGCTTCGGGAAGATTCCACGTCTCTCGTCCTTGAGATGGTGTGTGGATATTCAGTTTGTGACGGGCAAGCTAATCAATCTGCCTCGCTTTCGCAAGTGCTGTCCCGACAGGGTTTCTGGTACAAAGCAAAATCGACATAATGCGAGAAGTCGCCGCATTGGCGCGGCATTCAGCCATTCAGATGTTCGCCTTGTATTCCATGAGGCGGCTCAGCCGGAACTCTATGCCCATGCAGGACGGAGATGTCATCGCCTCGGTAGACCTAGGGTCCAACAGTTTTCACATGCTGGTCGCCCGGGTCGAGGCCGGACAGTTGCAGGTCATCGACAAGATGAAGGAGATGGTCCGTCTGGCGGGCGGTCTCGACGAGCACGGTTATCTTTCGCAGGAGTCGATCGAGCGCGGGTTGGACTGCATGCGTCGCTTCGGTCAGCGGCTGGCGGGCATGCGCCGCGGGCAGGTGCGGATCGTGGGGACGAACACGCTGCGTGCGGCGAAGAACGGCTCCACCTTCATTCGCCGTGCCCAGCGGGCGATTGGTCATCCGATCGAGATCATCGGCGGTCGCGAGGAGGCGCGCCTGGTCTATCTGGGCGTGGCGCACAGCGATGTGCCGGTCGAGGGGCGCCGGCTAGTAGTGGATATCGGTGGTGGCTCGACCGAGCTGATTATCGGCGAGAAGTTCGAGCCGGTGCGCATGGAAAGCGCGCCGATCGGTTGCGTGCGGCTGACCACCGATTATTTCAGCGACGGCAAGTACAACAAGACCGAGTTGCTCAAGGCCGAGCGCCGCGCCGAGCTCGAGCTGATGAGCTACCAGCGTGCCTACCGGAAGCTGGGTTGGGAGCGGGCCGTGGGAAGCAGTGGCACGGCGCGTTCGCTGGCCGCGGTGGCCGAGGCCAACGGCTGGGGCGACGGCAGTCTTACTCTCAAGGGGCTCGATGCCATCCGGGATGCGGTGCTCAAGGCGGGCAAGTTGGGCAAGCTGTCGCTCGATGGCCTGTCGGACGACCGCAAGCCGGTATTCGTCGGCGGGCTGGTGGCCATGCGGGCCGTGTTCGAAGCGCTCGGCATCGAGCGTATGGATATTTCCGACGGGGCGCTGCGCGAGGGGCTGATCTACGACTGGGTCGAGCGCCAAGGATACGATGACATCCGCGACGTGACGGTCAGCCGGCTGCAGCGCATGTTCAACGTCGATGTGACCCATGCTGACCGCGTGGCGCAGACGGCCGATACCCTGTGGCGACAGGTGGAGCCTGTCTGGGGAGCGACCGGCGACGAGGCCAGCGAGGCACTGCCGCTGTTGGCGTGGCTGGACGTTGCCGCGCGGTTGCACGAGGTGGGACTCGCGATCTCCCACTCCGGTTACCACCATCACGGCGCCTATGTGTTGCAACACGCCGACATGCCGGGGCTGACGCGATTGGCGCAGTCAGCCGTGTCCGCGCTGGTGCACGCTCATCGTCGCAAGTTCAAGCAGTCGCGTTTCGAGCCGCTGGACGAGGATCGCCGGCCGTTGATCATGCGCATGGCCGTGATCCTGCGGCTGGCGGTGTTGTTTCACCGCGATCGTGGCGAAAGCATTCTGCCCGCCGCGCTCGATCTCACGGCCGAGGGTGACCGGCTGACGCTCGGTTTCGCCGACGACTGGCTGCAGAAACATCCTCTGACCGCCGCGGATCTCGAACGCGAGCAGGCCTACATCGCCAACTGCGGTTTCGAGCTGCAGTTCTCGTAGAGGGCGTCTGTCATGCGACTTGTCGCGCCGTTGCTGTTTGCCCTTCTGTTTCTCGGCGTCCACGGTGGTGTCGCCGCCAAGAGTGTCGAGGGGCGCTATGTCGCCTTCGGGCCGGGGAACTGGAATTGCGAGGACGCCGTGGCTGTCGCCGAGGGGAACCACCCCGGTAGCCAGGGGCGGCTGAACGGCTTTATCGCCGGGTACCTGTCGGCCGCCAACGTGATCCTGAGCAATACCTACGACATTCAGGCGGGCAAGCCGGCCTCGGTTGCCAAGCGCCGCGTGCTGGCCTTCTGCCGGGACAACCCCTCGGTGAAGTTGGCCAATGCGCTCGCCGTACATACCCAGCGGCAGTACGCGGACCGGCAGAGCGTCCCGAGTCAGAAATAGGCGGCGGTGGACTATGCTCCGTGGTCTGATTCAAACCACTGGAGCAATGGAATGACCACGTCGATGCTGTTGGCGGGCACGCCCGCCTGGTTCGCCCGCCGCCTTGGCCGGATGCTGGTGCGAGTGCTCGCGCCCGCGCTGCTGGCCATGACGATGGCTGCGCCCGCGCAGGCCGATGACACCCAGCGTGTCGTCTACCACGTCGATTTCGCTGACCCGACCCGCTATTCGGCCACGCTCACCTCGATCAACAACCTGATCAATGATGCCGAGCAGCAGCTCCTGCCCTGGGACGTGCACCTGGTGCTGGTTGGCTACGGCATTCGCTTCGCCACCGACGATCCGCTCGAGGGAACGCCTTACGCTGCCGACGAGGCGCTCAACGAACGCCGCGACGAGCTCAAGGGGCGGCTGCAGACACTGATCGAGATCCGCGACGTCAAGGTGCACCTCTGCGACTTCACGCGACAGGAGATCAACCTGTCCAAGGACAAGCTCTACGAGGGCATCGGCCTAGTCAACTCGGGCGTAGCCAAGATCGCCGAGCTGCAGCGAGAAGGCTACGCGTATCTGAAGATCCAGTAGGACGTTAATTTGTGCGAGAGAGCCCGGCCATTGGTCGGGTTTTTTATGATGTCGTGCTTGATCACTCGGTCGGCCGGGCCCTCGACTCTCGTCTATTCGTCGTCTTCCCGGCGGCTGATCGACGAGACTTTCCACGGGTTCCATTGGTCGCGGTAGGACACGCGGTGCAGTGCCTCCATGACATAGGCGTAGGTTCGTACGACTCGCAGAAAGATGCCCATGTAGGGCGGCATCAGGAACAGATAGGGGGTAAGGGCAAGCTCCGCCTTTCTCAGGCCGTTTCCGTACAGAAATATGCTCATGCCGAACTGGAGGAAATTGACCACCAGGTACAGCAGGTAATTCGTCAGCAGGATGTACTCGATCACGTCATGGCCCATGATCAGTATCTGAGTGACATAGACCCACCATCGGATGTTGAGCAGGACGTTGAAGAACGTGTTTTCCAGAAAGGAAAAGAAGTTGGTCAGCTGAAAGTTGGCGTCCGGGCGGAAGACGTCGCGGTGCTTGCGTAGGCGGAAGCGTATCAGCGAGCGATCCCAGCGGAATCGCTGTTTGGCAAGCCGGCGGAACGTGACGGGGACGTTGGTGTAACAAACGGCGTAGGGTTCGTGGGTCACCTTCAGGCCAAGCTTTCGAATCTTGACCGTGAGGTCGCCATCAAGCCCGGGCCCAACGTCCCATCCGCCAAGCCGATCGAGCACGTCCTTTCGGAACGCCCCATGGGCCCCCGCAACGATGCGAAGAATACCCAGCAGGGCTGAGACGGTGCGGCCAGTCGAGATCGACTTCATGTACTCGATGGCCTGGGCACGGGTGGCGAGGCTGGCACTTGAGTTCGCGACCCGCACGTCGCCGCCAACCGCTCCGATGTCGGCGTCCATCATGAACGGCAGAATGATCTTCTCTATCGAGTCGTTTTTCAGGTGGGAGTCGGCGTCTACATGCACGACGAACTCCCCTTGGGCGTAGCGAAGCGCCGTGTTTGCTGCGGAAGCCTTTCCGCCTCGGACCTCGTTACGGATGAACAGATCGACCAGCCCCTGGGCCTCAAGCCGTCTTCCGATTGCCGGTGTCTGGTCGTCGGAGCCGTCGTCGACAACTATCAGTTCGATGTTCCGATAGGTCTGCTCCAAGAGAGAGCGCGCCAGTTTCTCCAAATGCGGGCCCTCGTTCTTGCCGGGCACGATGACGGAAACGAGGGGGAGCTGACGATACAGGCGCGTTCTTGCCGCAGCCCGTGCGCCTCTTTCCCGGAATCGGCGCAGCAGAAAGGCGGGTATCAAAACGAGATCGAGCAGGGTGTAGCGAACGAAATCGAAGAAGAAAAATGGCCAGAAGAAGAGGAACCATTCGGCCAGGCTCAGTGAAGCCAGGAAATGAACCAGGCCGTCAGCCATGGCTTGTGACTGTTGTCTCTACCAACTGGTCCAGGTCCAGCTCCGCTGTCAGGAGCCTCGCGCTTGACCGAAGGACTGGTGGGCTTTCCAGATTGCCGGCGAGCAATGTGCTGATGCCTTCGTCGATTCGCTCCAGAGCTCGTTGGGCCTGCTCTTCGTCCGTTTCGGGGAGCACGAGCACGAACGTCGAGTCACCGCGCGGCGCAATGATGTCCGAGCGTCGCAAGACCGATGTCAGTACCTGAGCAAGCTCCGCGAATACCTGCTGAGCGCGCCTGCCAAGCTGGATATACATCTCCGACAGGTGTTCGAATTGCAGCACGGCCACGCTCGTGTGTGATTTCGCGTAGCGTTCGTTGCGGGCCTTCTCCACCTCGACAAACTGTTTTAGCGCATCCAGCGACCAAAGGTTCAGTTGCTTGTCGATGACGCGCATGAACAGCTGTTCCATGCCGTGTACGGCAGCGCTGTTGCCGATGGCGGTCGGTGTCCAGGCGTGAATTCGTCGAAGGGTCTGTTGCTCGGGTTCCACCGTCCGTTCGCAGTGGTAGCAAGTCGACACGACACTGGGTGACTGGAACCGGTTGTGGCAGTTGTTGCACTGGAAGACGACCGAGGGCTTGTCGTAGTCGACGCCGATGTGCCGGAGTTCCCGGTCACACTTCGGGCAGGTCAGGCCGTCGCGGGTGGCGAAATCGCTCTGCGGGGCGACGTGACCGCAGCGGAAATGGTGGATGAGCTCGTCCGCATCGATGTCCTCGGAGAGGCAATCCGGGCAAACCTCCTTGAAGTTCAGGAATGCACTGCCGCAGTGGCTGCAGAAATGGGCCTTGGTGACGAACCGGCCGGAAACGAGTTGCTGGTTTTCCAGAAACGACAGGGTTTCCAGCAGTGAGGGCTTCTGTGCCCGCTGGCTGATCAGCGGTTCGAGCGTGGGGTAGGTGAAGCCCTCAGGCGAGGCGGTCGTCATGACGGGCGTCACCTCTTCGCCCCGACTCACCAGAAAGCGAAGGAGTCGAAAGGCCGGGTCGCCATCGGCGCTCAACGCATTCCGCTCAAGCGATGCTATCCACTGATTGATCGGGTGGAATCGGTCCACCATCCGTTCCAGCCGGGGCGCATCGGGCGTGCGTTCCTCGACCACGGCATCAGCCGCCTGCTCGGCGGGGGAGCCCGAGGCAGACGGGGTGAGCACCACGATGGGCTTCAGGTAGATGGCCGGGGCCTCGGCTCCCCGGATGTGGCGGATCTGATCGAGCACCTCGGTGGTTTCCTGTCCGACGAGGAAAAAGGCAACCGAATCGGCGTCGTTCTTGTCGAGCGTGTCCTGGCCCCATGTCTTGCAGCCGGCCGGCGGCTGGCCATGGCCCAGGTAGACCGGATGCCTCATTGTCGGGCCCTCATGGTGACGGTCATGCGATCGTACTCCTGCCAAAGTGACGACTCGCTGGGCGGTTCGGGACGAATGATGATGCGGGCATGCTCGGCCGGCGGCGGGTCGGGCTCCCAGTCCGGGCGCACGACGTTGCGGGTGGCCGAGGTGATGGTCGCCACCGTGCCCGTGCTCTCCGTTGCATCGGGGAAGGTGATCGCAACCGTCTGACCCACCATCAGGTGATCCAGGGCCTCGTTGGGTAGCACGGCGTTAATCCGGACCTTCGGCGAATCGGGGACGAGGGTCAAAATAGGCTCCGCGCGCGTCGCCACTTCAGCGTTCTTGCGCGCCACACGGTGGATGCGCCCATCGACTGGGGCCGCGATGATTTCCGGTTGGCAATCGGGGGGCGGTGGTTGTTTGGCGAGTTGTTGTTCGAGCTGTGCCAGCCGGTCTTGCTGCAACCCAAGACGAGCTTGTTTTCGGGCAAGCTCGTCTTGGGTCGATGCGATGGCGTCACTGAGCTCTCGAGTGCGATTGTCCAGTCGTGTGTCGATCTCCAGCGCGCGGCGCAGGCGATTTTGTTCGAGCAAAGTGGCTCGCATTGTCGCGAGTCGTTCCGACAGAAGAGCGACCTCGCTGGCGGTCAGCGATGTCTCCAGGCGTAGCTCGTCCAGCTGGTAGGTGTCTTTCTCCTCATGGCATTCCTGAGGAGGGGCGATGCGGGCGAGCAACTCTCCTGCGCGAACGCGCTCGCCGTCGCTGATAGGCAGCTGGCTGATTCTCCCGCCTCGGCTGGCGCTGACCGTAATCCGCTCCACCTCGACCTGTCCCCTGGCTTCGATGAACATCAGCCGCTGCCATGCGATATAGCCAACGTACCCCAGCACACCGAGGAGCAAGAGCAGGTAAATGTAGTGGGTGATGCGCGGCCCATTCGCCTTGGGGGGCGGGCTGTCTGGCGCCGTAGACAGGTAGCTGCGTCGGTTTCTCAATTTCATTTTGTTTGAGCGCCCAGGCCCATGTAGGTGTCGAGATCATGGATCGCGAATCGGGTAATGCCGGTCTCTGCTGCCAGCGCTTCAATGAATTGCTCGAGTTGCCACTCGTCGCGGAAGTCGGAGGGGCGCAGGGCAATTCGTGTTTTCGAGGGGGGCAGTGTCGCCAACGCATTGCTCAAGCGGTCGCTGAGTTTTTCGTGGTCGGTCACCCCGTACGCCATGACCACCACCTCATCGATTAGTGGCGTCAGTTGCTCGTAAATGGCCTCGGGCCAGTGAGTCGGGACGCTGACGGCGATGTGGGTGTCCGCGCCTGATGTCGCGCGAAGCCGTTCGATCAACGTGAGGTAGCCCAACAGAACGCGCTGCGAATCCGCATCGTATTCCGGCAGCGAATGCGGTTCGATGTCGAGATGGATTCTGCCGGTCAGGTCAGCGTCACGTCGCAGCATCGGCAGGATGCGCTCATGCTCCGAGGGCAGTGCCCACTCCGGGCTGCCCCGCAAAACCGACACCGTGATGCCCTGTTCTTCTGCCAGGAGGTAGAGGTCGCGGAGTTTTCGGGTGTCCGCGCCCACGCCACCGGATACCGCGGCTCGATGAACTCCTTTCGCTACCAGGAAGTCCACCAGAAGCTCGTTGGGAAGCCGGTTCAGCGAGTCCGACCATACGTAAATGAGGCGGCTTCCAAGGCGGCGCCGGTCGGTCGTGCCGGGGAGGTGAACCGGTTTCAGTGCTGCGGCGTGGACTGGTACCCCGGCGGCCTGGAATACCTCGAACAGGCGCCGGTACAGCACCTCTTGGGCGGCGAGCATTTCCAGCCTGGCGTCGGCCAGTGCGCGGGCACGGGTGACGGCCACGGGAATCTCTGCCTCCTGTGGGCCGAGCCGCTGGCTGGTGATGGACCGGCGAAGTCTCTCCCAGGCTCGCCCCACTCGGTAGTGCTGGCGGATTGTCTTGTCGAGCTGTTCCTGAAAGTCGAGGTAGGCACTTTGGGCTGATGTTGCTCGTTCCCAGCGTTGCAGTGTTGCCCGCTCGCTGATGGCCTCCTGCTCGTGTCGCAGAGCTGCTCGCCGGGCTGTGGCGCCCATCGCCAGGGGCATGCTGAATCGGGCTCCGACCGAGACGTCGCGTCTTACATCCGGGTCGAGGTTCTGGCGCACGAACAGGCGCAGGCGGTTTTGATAACTCCTGTCGCTCTCTCCGGCCAGGGATTGCTGGATTTGCCGAAGGTCGTCCAGGCGCTGGTCGTTCTGAATGGCGGTCAGTATCGCCTGCAGGTCGACGTCGACGAGAGGAAAGTTCCGGGGAGATTGGGGCGATCCCGGATGGCCGAGGGCCAGCACCCGGTGACTGGTTTCCATCTCCCTTTGCAAGCGCACAAGGTCCGACTCGCTGACCATCAGTTCATCAAGGTGTGCCCAGCCCTGGAAATAGCCACGACGTTCGACCTGATGGGCTTGCCGCATAAGGTCGTATTTCAGCGTCAGCCAGCGCAGCCGGTCGGACAGGAAACGCTGGTGGACCAGACCGCGGAGGCAGCGGAGTTCGCGTCGTTCGCCGTTGATGTCGCCGAGTATTTCGCTGAGCCTCGCGCGGAGTCGCGCCTGCTCCGCCTCGTGTCGGGATTCGAGAAGCCCTCCCTTGAGCACGTCCCACGACACTTCCACATAACCATCGGTCCGCTCCGAGGGTTCGGCTGCGGTGGACCCCGAACTGGCATAGGCATTCAGCGCCAGGCCTGGGTCAGCCTCGTGGCGATCAGCTGTTGATCGGTGTGCGGCCGCTTCGAGCCTTTCCGGTGCGGGTGCCGTGCAGGGCGTGTCGTCGAACAGGCGTGTGATGCCTGCCTGCCACGGCTTGTGGCTCAGGGTGTCGGCATCCAGCGCGCCATAAACACGTTCGACCTGCTGCCACAGAGCGTCCGCTTCGGAGGTGGCGGATGTTGGTGCTGCCTGTGTGGAGGCGGTTGCCCCGAGGGCGGTGCTACTAGCGATGCCGATGAGCAGTGCGATGAAGGAACGAGGCAGTGAGGTAAAACCTGACATCGAAAGTGTTCGGATCCGGTGGACGAGCAAGGCAGCACAGCAGTGTTCACGCTGTTAAGCGGCACTCGGGGCAGTAGTCGGGCATAGGCTCTCTAAGGCCACTTTACCGGAAAATATGCGGAAAACCCTATTTAAATCCGGAGCGTGCTTTGACGTCAGCCGCTAGGTGAAGGCCCTGGCCAGCACCAGTCGCGGATTTCCGGCATGTCTTCCCCGTGTTCGCGGATGTAGTGCTCGTGATCGATCAGGCGCTGCTCGAGCTTCTGGCGCAAGTGCGCGCCGCGGACCTTGAGGCCGGGAACGCGTTCGATCACGTCGATGACGAGATGGAAACGATCGATCTCGTTCTTCACCGCCATGTCGAACGGCGTGGTGGTCGTGCCCTCCTCCTTGTAGCCGCGCACGTGCAGGTTGTGGTGATTGGTGCGCCGATAGGTCAGCCGATGGATCAGCCACGGGTAGCCGTGGTAGGCGAACACCACCGGCCGGTCGAGGGTGAAGATCGAGTCGAAGGCGCGGTCCGACAGTCCGTGCGGGTGCTCGCTGTCGGGCTGCAGCTTCATCAGGTCGACCACGTTGACCACCCGAACCCGCAGCTCGGGCAGGTGGCGGCGCAACAGGTCGACCGCCGCGAGGGTCTCCTCGGTGGGCACGTCGCCGGCGCAGGCCATCACCACGTCCGGCTCGACGCCGTCGTCGTTGCTGGCCCACTCCCAGATCGAGACGCCGGCGGTGCAGTGCTTGATGGCCGCGTACATGTCGAGGTACTGCGCCTCGGGGTGCTTGCCGGCGACGATCACGTTGACGTAGTCGCGACTGCGCAGGCAGTGGTCGGTGACCGACAGCAGGCAGTTGCCGTCCGGTGGCAGATAGACGCGGATCACGCTCGCCTTTTTGTTGACCACGTGGTCGATGAAGCCCGGGTCCTGATGCGAGAAGCCGTTGTGGTCCTGGCGCCAGACATGGCTAGTCAAGAGATAGTTAAGCGACGGAATGGGCGCGCGCCAGGGGATCTCGCGGCTGGTCTTCAGCCACTTGGCGTGCTGGTTGAACATCGAGTCGATGATGTGGATGAACGCCTCGTAGCAGGCGAACAGGCCATGCCGGCCGGTCAGGAGGTAGCCCTCCAGCCAGCCCTGGCAGGTGTGCTCTGAGAGGATTTCCATCACCCGCCCGTCACGTCCGAGGTGCTCGTCGGTGGGGAGGGTCTCGGCATCCCAGGCGCGGTCGGTGACGGAAAAGACGTCGTCGAGGCGGTTCGAGGCGGTCTCGTCCGGGCCGAACAGGCGGAAGTTGCGCTGCTCGCGGTTGCGCTCGATGACGTCACGCAGGAAGCTCCCCATCGCACGGGTCGACGAGGCGCGGGTCTGGCCCGGCGCCTCGACCGGGATGGCGTAGTCGCGGAAGTCGGGCAGGTCGAGCGGGCGGCACAACAGCCCGCCGTTGGTATGCGGGTTGGCGGACATCCGCCGGTTGCCTGTCGGTGTGCGTGCCGTCAACCAGTCCCGCGGGTGGCCGTGCTCGTCGAACAGCTCGTCGGGACGATAGCTTTTCATCCAGTCCTCGAGGAGCTCGCGGTGGCCTTGGTCGCTCCGCACGTCGCTGACCGGCACCTGGTGGGAGCGCCAGGTGCCCTCGACCGGCTTGCCTTCGACTTCGTCGGGACCGGTCCAGCCCTTGGGCGTGCGCAGCACGATCATGGGCCAGCGGGGCCGTGTCGTGTCGCCCTCGTCTCGCGCCCGGCGCTGAATGGTGTCGATCTGGTCGAGCACCTCGCCGAGGGTGTCGAGCATCAGTGCGTGCATCTGGTCCGGGTTGTCGCCGCTGACGAAATAGGGGCGATAGCCGTAGCCGCGCAGTAGCGACTCGAGCTCCTCTTCCGGGATGCGGGCGAGCACGGTGGGGTTGGCGATCTTGTAGCCGTTCAAGTGGAGAATCGGCAGGACTGCGCCGTCGCGCGCCGGATCGAGGAACTTGTTCGAGTGCCAGGAGGTGGCCAGCGGGCCAGTCTCCGCCTCGCCGTCACCGACCACCGCGCAGACCACGATATCCGGGTTGTCGAACGCTGCGCCGAAGGCATGCGAAAGCACGTAGCCCAATTCGCCGCCTTCGTGGATCGACCCCGGTGTTTCCGGGGCGACGTGCGAGGGAATGCCGCCGGGGAATGAGAACTGGCGGAATAGCCGGCACATGCCGGGCTCGTCGCGGCTGATGCGCGGGTAGGTTTCCGAATAGGTGCCGTCCAGCCAGGCGCTCGCCACCAGGCCCGGGCCGCCGTGGCCGGGGCCGGTCAGGTAGATGGCGTCGAGATCGCGCGCCACGATCTGGTGGTTCATGTGCGCGTAGATGAAGTTGAGCCCCGGTGTGGTGCCCCAGTGGCCCAGCAGCCGTGGCTTTATGTGTTCGGGGGTCAGCGGTTCGCGCAGCAGGGGGTTGTCGAGCAGGTAGATCTGCCCGACGGACAGGTAGTTGGCCGCCCGCCAGAAACCGTCGATGACCTTGATGTCGCTTTGCTGCATGGCGTGTGTCTCCGTGGCTCGGGGGTGCGATGCCGCTGTGTGCCCGGGAATGAAAGCAGCCGGATGTGTCGGCTCGGTGTCAGGCGATCGTCTGGACCTGCCGGACCATTTCCCGTTCCTCGTCGGCCGGAACCACCCATATGCCGGCCGGGCTGTGCGGCTGGTGTAGGGCTCGAGGACCGCTGTCGTGACGGCGGTTGGCATTGGTGTCGAGCGCGAGCCCCATCACGCCCAGCCCCTCGCAGACCGACTCGCGCACGACCGGATCGTGTTCGCCGACGCCACCGGTGAAAACCAGTGCATCGAGACGGCCCAGATTGACCAGGTAGCCGCCCAGGTAGTGGCGGATGCGGTGGATGTACATGGCCAGGGCCGTGCTGGCCGCCTCGCTGCCCGTGTCGATCGCTGCATGGATCTCGCGCAGGTCACGCGTGCCGCAGAGCCCGAGCAGGCCTGACTGGTGGTTGAGCAAGTGGTCGACCTCGTCGCTGGAGAGTCCGCCGCGTCGTTCGAGCACGCCGGGGATGGCCGGGTCGAGGTCGCCGGCACGGGTGCCCATGACCAGGCCTTCGAGTGGCGTCATTCCCATGGATGTGGCCATGCTGTGCCCGCCGCGGATCGCCGTGACACTCGCACCGTTGCCCAGGTGCATCACGATCAGGTTGAGCCGTTGTGGCGGGTGGTCGATGGCCTCGGCCAACTGTCGCAGGGCGTTGGCCACGGATAGACCATGGAAACCGTAGCGGCGGATGCCCAGTTTTTCCCGGCACCAGTCGGGCAGGGCGTAGTGGCGTGCCTCGGGAGGGAGGTCGTGATGGAACGCCGTGTCGAACAGGGCGTAGTGCGGCGTGTCGGGGAAGCGTTCGCGGGCCAGCTCGATGCAGGCCGTGGCGATGGGGTTGTGCAGCGGGGCGAGCGGTTCGATCTCGTGCAGGGCGTCGAGGACCGAGTCGTCGATGCGGGTGGGGGCGTGGAAGCGCTCGCCGCCATGGACCACGCGGTGCGTGATGGCGTGAAAGGGGCCGGAATCTGCCGACGGCAGCGCGGTGATCAGCTCGTCGAGGGCGCGGGCATGTGCGGTCCCCAATGGGGCCTCCGCGTCGGCGAGCTCCTCTGCCGCGCAGCTATAGCGCCGATTGCCGGCGGCATCGAAGACCGCGACCTTGAGCGAGGACGAGCCCGCGTTTATTGCCAGCCAGCGTCCCTGACCTTGCTCATCTCCGGCCATCGATTCGATCCTCTTGATGTGCGGGTAGTCCGGTGTTCGGCGATTGTTCCAAGTCAATCGTAGCCCGGAATCTCGATATTTGTCAGTGGGTTGTCGCCCCCGCCGCGGTAGGAAAACCGCGGGCACAAAAAAGGCGCGCCGAGGGGCGCGCCTTGTCGATGCGGGCGGGGCGAGACTGCCTTACTCGCTGCCGCCCTCGGCCACCGCTTCCTGGATCGCGTTGAGGATTTTCTCGCCGCGCGGACCGGCCATCTCGACGTACTGGTCGAATACCGGCTCGACGCTGGCGCGGAATGCCTCGACCTGATCAGCGGTCAGCTCGATGAACTCGATGTCGCTCTTCGACTTGATCTCCTCGGTCGCGTTGGCGTTGAGCTCCTTCTGCACGTCCCAGATGTACGGGTCCAGCTCCTTGATAGCGTCCTTGACGCTGGCCCGCATGTCTTCCGGCAGACCCTCGAGGAAGCCCGGGCTGGTGATGACCGTGGAGACGAACTGGGCGTTACGCGCCTCGATCAGGTAGTCCTGCACCTCGTAGAAGCTCATGTCGCGGATGGCGAACATCGGCTGCGTCTGCGCGTCGATCTGGCCGCGCTGCAGGCCGCCGTAGATTTCCGAGTAGGCCATCGGCTTCGGGTTGGCACCGTAGCCCTCGTAGGTGGCCAGCAGCAGGTCGGACGGCTTGACGCGAATCTTCACGCCCTCGAAGTCGGACGGCTGGGTGATCGCCTTGTTGGCACTCCAGACCATCCAGCCTTCGGGAATGATCGACAGCAGTTCGAGACCCTTCTCGTTGTAGGCCGCGCCCAGCTCTTCGTAGACCACCGGGTTGCTGGCGAAAATTTCCTCGTTGACCGAGTCGTCCTGCGAGAACAGGAAGTGCAGCGTGAAGACCTGGGCCTCCGGGATGGTCGAGCCGACGTGACCCGCCGAGGCGAAGGCGAACTGCATGGTGTTGTTCTGGATCTGCTGGGTGATGTCCTGCGAGCTGCCCAGCGTGCCGTAGGGGTAGATCTTGACGTCGACGTTCTCGTGCTCGCTCTCGATCAGTTCCTTGAACTTCTCGGCGTATTTCCACTGCACGCCGCCCTTGGTTTCCTCAAGGGCGAAACGCCAGACCTGCTCGCTCTCACCCGACTTGGCCTGCTCGTCGTCGCCATTCTGGCCGCAGCCGGTCAGGGTCAGGCCCGCGGCCATCGCCACGGCACCCATCCAGAGGGCGCCCTTGTGAAGGAATCGCTTGCTTTCCATCGGTCTCTCCCTGTTTCTTGCTTATCGTTCGTTTGGCGCTCACCCCGGGCGGGGCGAGCGCCGCGATCTCCCTGACCTTAGCATGTCGAGGCGGCCGGACGCCGTTGGACACCCGGATCGTGGCCCGACTACACTGCAGTGACAGTCCGAGCGATGCGACCCATTCGTGGCGATCGACAACCGGCCGGCGGGATGCCCGTTGCGTCACCCCGTCGACCGTCTGGAAGGCAAGAACAAGAACGTCAGCCGGACCCGCCGCTCAGGGTCGGTCCGGTCGGGAGAAATCAATGCCGCAAGCGCAGGGAAAGCTGTCCCGGTCGTTGCCGGGACGGATGCTGATCCGCCTCGACTGGCTGATCGGCTGGATCGAGAACATCGTTCTCTCCGGGGCCATCCTCCTGATGGCCGCCCTCAATATCGCCAACGTCCTCGGCGACAACCTGCTCAAGCAGGGGTTGCCCTTCGCCGGCGAGATCAACCAGGCACTGCTGGTGATGATCACCTTCGTCGGCGTGGCCAAGGCCGCCCGGCACGGGCGCAACATCCGCATGTCGGCCATCTACGACCAGCTCAAGGGTCGCTGGCGCAAGGGGCTCAATATCCTGATCACTACCGGCTCGGCGGTCGTGATGTTCTATCTCGCCTACTACGCCGTGCTCTACGAGGCGCAGGTGCGCTCCATCGGCCAGGCAACGCCGTCGCTGGGGATACCCATCTGGACGCTGTACGTGCTGGTGCCGGTCGGCCTGTTCATGGCCGGTCTGCAGTACACCCTGACCACGGTGCGCAATCTCGTCTCGAAGGAACTCTACCGTTCGTTCCTCGAGAAGGAGACCTACGAGGACGCGGACCTGTACGCCGAAGAGGAGGGCAAGCTCCTCGAGGATGACGACACCGCTTCGGCCGGCAAGTCGGACAAGGAGGCCCGCTGATGCTTACCGTGATGTTCGTCCTGATGTTCCTGCTGCTCCTGCTGGGCTTCCCCATGATGGTGCCGCTGATCGTCGGGGCGCTGGCGCTGCTGCTCGCCTCCTTCCCGGGCGTCGACCCGACCCAGATCGTCCAGCAGATGATCGGCGGGGTGCGCCCGTCGGTCCTCGTGGCCGTGCCGATGTTCATCCTCGCCGCGGACATCATGACCAAGGGGCACACGGCCGATCGCCTGCTCGACCTCGTACGCGCGTTCATCGGCCACCGCCGCGGCGGCCTGCCCATCACCACCGCGGTGACCTGCACCCTGTTCGGCGCGGTGTCCGGCTCGACCCAGGCCACCGTGGTCGCGATCGGCAGTGCGCTGCGGCCGAAGATGCTCAAGGCCGGCTACAAGGACAGCTTCACGCTGGCATTGCTGGTCAACTCCTCGGACATCGCCCTGCTGATCCCGCCGTCGATCGCGGCGATCATCTACGGCGTGGCGGCGAACGTCTCGGTGGGCGAGCTGTTCATCGCCGGCATCGGCCCGGGCGTGGTGATCATGCTGATGTTTTCGCTCTACAGCTGGTTCGTCGCCCGGCGGCTGGGCATCCAGCCGGCCGAGCGGGTCGGCTGGATGGGGCGCCTGCGTGCCTTCAAGGGCGCGATCCTGCCGATGGGCTTCCCGGTGGTGGTGCTCGGCGGGATCTACTCGGGGCTGTTCAGCCCGACCGAGGCGGCGGCCATGTCGGTGTTCTACGCCCTGATCCTGGAGATGGTGATCTATCGCTCGATCAAGCTCTCCGATCTGCCGGGCATCGCCCTGTCGACCGGTTTGATCACCGCGGTGGTGTTCATTCTCGTCGGTGCCGGTCAGGCCTTCTCCTGGGTGATCTCGCTGGCGCAGATCCCCTCCGAGGTGCTCGGCCCGATCCTCGACCAGGTCTCCGCCAACCCGACCTACCTGCTGATACTGATCGCGGTGTCCTACTTCGTCGCCTGCATGTTCGTCGACCCGATCGTGGCGATCTTCGTGCTGACGCCGATCTTCATGCCGGCGATCCAGGCCTCGGGCGTCGATCCGGTGCTGGTGGGCACGCTGGTGGTGCTGCAGTCGGCGATCGGTTCGGCGACGCCGCCGTTCGGCTACGACATCTTCACCGCGATGGCGGTGTTCCGACGACCGTACATGGACATCGTCAAGGGCACGCCGCCGTTCATCATCATGCTGATCACGATGACGGTGCTGCTGATCTCCTTCCCGCAGATTGCGCTGTTCCTGCGCGACCTCGCCTTCTATTGATCGGTCGCTACCGGTCGGTGGTTATGGCTTGGCGTTGAGACGGCGGTCAGCCTCGGCCAGCCGATCGGGCGTGCCCACGTCGAGCCACTCGCCGCGGTGATGGTGGGCGCAGCCCTGTCCCAGCGCGATCGCCTCGCGCAGCACCGGGCCCAGTGCTCGCCGTCCCGGCGGCAGGTCGGTGAACAGGGCCGTGTTGAACAGGCCGATGCCGGCATAGGTCAGCGCCTCGTTGCTAGCCTCGATCAGCCGGTCGTCATCGAGGGCGAAGTCGCCCGACGGGTTGTGGGCCGGGTTGTCCACCAGCACCAGGTGGAAGCGGCAGCCGATCGGCAGGTCGCGCCCGGCTAAGGCCGCGTAGTCGATGTCCGAGAGTACGTCGCCGTTGATCAGCAAGAACCGCGAACCCAGCCGGTCGAGCGCCTGACGGATGCCGCCGGCCGTCTCGAGCGCCTCCTCGGCACAGCTTCCTTCCTCCGAGTACTCGATCGTCAGCCCCCAGCGTTCGCCTGCGCCGAGGTGCTGGCGGATCTGCTCGCCAAGATGGGCGAGGTTGATCACCACCCGCGTGATGCCGGCCGCGGCCAGGCGTTCAAGGTGATGCTCGATCAACGGCTTGCCCCCGACCTCGATCAGCGGCTTGGGCGTGTGGTCGGTCAGCGGGCGCAGCCGTTCGCCGCGGCCGGCGGCCAAGATCATGGCAGTGGTCATCGCGGTCGTGTCAGTCACGTGCATTCTCCGGGGCGTTCTCCGGCTCCAGGTCGGCAATCAGCTCGCGCAGCGGGGCGAGCTCCGGTGCCCGGACGAGCGCCCACTGCAGGTGGCGCCAGGTCAGCGGTAGGTCGTCGAGATAGCCGTGTTTGCCGTCGCGACGGCTCAGGCGGGCGAAGATGCCCAGTACCTTCAGGTGGCGCTGTACGGCCACCCAGGCGAAGTCCTCGACGAATGCCTCGCGGCTTGCCTCGGTCAGCCCGGCCTCTCGTGCCTGTTCGTGAAAATCGTCGATCTCGCGCTCGACCCAGTCGCTCGGCCAGTCGATGTAGCTGTCGCGCAGCAGCGAGACCAGGTCGTAGGGCAGCGGGCCGGTGACGGCATCCTGGAAATCGATGATCGCCCACTCGTTGCTCCAGCGCATCAGGTTGCGGCTGTGATAGTCGCGGTGGACGAATACCGGCGGCATGGCGGCCAGCCGCTCGGCGATTTGGTCGCGCAGACGTTGCCAGGTGGCCTGTTGCTCGGGTGACCAGTCCGCGGCCAGGTGGCCGGCCCGATACCACTCGTCGAACAGTTGCATCTCGGTGGTCAGCCGGGCGGTATCGAAGGCGGGCAGGCCGCTTGTCTCGACGCGGGCGACCGAGACCAGCTGGGCGCGGCAGTCCGCGAGTGCGGCCGCCCGTTCGGCCGGCTCGGCCTGTGCCTGCCAGGCGAACAGGGTGTCGCTGCCGAGGTCGTCGAGCAGCAGAAGACCGTGCTCGAGGTCGCGGGCGTGCACCTGCGGCACGGGCAGGTCGGCTGCCTCCAGTCGGCCGTGCACATCGAGAAACGGCTCGACCGGTTCCTTCTCCGGCGGGGAGTCCATGACGATGCGGGTGCTCCCGTCCGGATATTCCGCACGCCAGTAGCGCCGGTTGCTGGCATCGCTGGAGGCGGCCTGCAGGCTGCCGTAACCGGGCGCATGCCGGTCGAGGAAGGCGCGGGCCAAGTCGCGTCGGTGGTCGGCGACGGTATCGGACATCGGGTGGCAGTCTCTGGTAGGCATGAATGGATCGTGACGGAGTGGTCGGGTCGCGCGTCCTGCAGAGCGCAACCTTTGCGTCGATACTCGGGTCTTACTAAAACGGGTGACGCTCGGGATTCTACCCGCGCGATCGCCCCATCGGCATGTATCACTTCAGAGGCCCGCCATGCGACACCGTATTCGCCCCCGACACGAGCCGCGCGAATGGGAGGTTACCGAGCCTCGCTTGGCAATGGACCGCAATGCCCGGCGGACGTTCCTGCGCTCGGTGGTCGGTGCCGGCGCGGCGCTTGCCCTGCCGGGGTGCGGCCGTGCCGACGAGGGCAAGCCGCTGTCGGAGCAACTGACCGAGTTCGATGCCATCACCGGCTACAACAACTACTACGAGCTTGGTACCGGCAAGACCGATCCGGCCCGTAATGCCGATGCGCTCGCCGCGCTGATCGATCGGCTCTCGCCGTGGGAGTTCGAGGTCGATGGCGAAGTCGCCAAACCCGGACGCTTTTCCATCGACGATCTGACCGCGCTGCAGGCGCCGGAGGAACGCATCTATCGCATGCGTTGTGTCGAGGGCTGGTCGATGGTGATTCCCTGGGACGGGGTGCCGCTCAAGGCGCTACTCGACCGGGTCGAGCCGACTTCGGCGGCGCGCTTCGTGCGTTTTGAGACCGTCTATCGCCCCGAGAACCCGTTGCCCGGGCAGAAGCGCGCGGTACTTGAGTGGCCCTACGTCGAAGGGCTGCGTCTCGACGAGGCGCAGCATCCGCTCACGCTCCTGGCCACGGGCATCTACGGCAAGCCATTGGCGCCGCAGAACGGGGCCCCGGTCCGGCTGGTCGTGCCGTGGAAGTACGGCTTCAAGGGCGGCAAGTCGCTGGTGCGCATCAGCCTGGTGCGCGAGATGCCCACCTCGACCTGGATGGCGGCCCTGCCGCGCGAATACGGCTTTTACGCCAACGTGAATCCGAATGTCGACCACCCGCGCTGGTCCCAGGCCACCGAGCGGCGCATCGGCGAGTGGGGGCGTCGGGATACCCAGATGTTCAACGGCTACGCCGACCAGGTCGCGCATCTCTATCAGGGCATGGATCTCGAGAAGCACTACTGATGGTACGTCGTCCCATGGTGCGTCGTCCTTGGCTGGCCAACCGTCCTGCCTGGTGGCTGCTGTTCCTGGCGCAGCTGGGCCCGCTTGCCTACCTCGCTTGGGCGATCCCGACCCACCAGCTCGGCTACGAGCCGGTGGTCGACAGTCTGCGCTTTCTGGGTGACACGGCCCTCTACCTGTTGCTGATCGGGCTGGCGATCACCCCGCTGCAACGGTTGGTGCCGCGAGCGGGTCTGATCGACTACCGGCGCATGGTAGGGCTGTACGCGTTCTTCTATGCGGCACTGCACCTGTCGCTGTGGCTGGTGGTGGATCGGCAGTTGGCTCTGGCGGCCATCTGGGAGGATGTGATCGAGCGCGAGCACATCACCTTCGGCGTGATCGCCTTCCTGATGCTGCTGCCGCTCGCGATTACCTCGACCCGCGGCTGGATGCGCCGACTGGGCTGGCGCTGGAAGGCGCTGCATCGGCTGGTCTATCCGGCCACCGCGCTGGTCGTTCTGCATTATTTCCTGTCGGTGAAGTTCGATACCCGCACGCCGATCGTGCTCGCCGTCGTGCTCCTGCTGCTGTTGCTGGCGCGTCCGCTTACGCGCCCCCTGCTGGCGCGACGGCAACGCGATTGAACATTAGAAAATCCTTATGCCAAGATAAGGCGCACCACGAATCGACGAGCTTTCAGGGAGGGCATGGCATGAAACTGACGGTCATTGGTGCGGGGTTCGGGGCGCTGACGGCAATTCGAAGACTGCGGCGGCAGAGCCCGCAGGCAGAGATCACCCTGATCGCGCCCGAGCCTACCTTCCAGTACTACCCGAGTCTGATCTGGGTGCCGGCCGGGCTGCGTGGCCGCGACGACATCCTTCACGACATCCGGCCCCTGCTCGAGCGGCTGGACGTGCATTTTCACGCCGGGCGAGTCACGGGTGTCAGCGAGGATGGCCGCCGGGTGACCACCGACAGTGGCGAGGTCGAGAACGACGGGCTGATCGTCGCCAGCGGTGGGCGCTTCCTGAAGAAACTGCCCGGCATCGAGCACGCCATCACCCTGTGCGAGGGCATCGATGCCGCCGAGCAGATCCGCGACCGGCTCGCCGAGATGGACGGCGGCACCATTGCCATCGGTTTCGGCGGCAACCCCAAGGAGCCGGCCGCGGTGCGTGGCGGGCCGATCTTCGAGCTGCTGTTCGGCCTCGACCGGCTGCTGCGGCGAGAAGGACGGCGGGACAAATTCAAGCTGGTCTTCTTCAATCCCTCGCCGCGTCCCGGCAATCGCCTGGGCGAGAAGGCCGTCGATCGCCTGCTCGATCGCATGGCGAAGTTCGATATCGAGACCCACATCGGCGCCAAGCCGAAGCAATTCGAGGCCAACCGGGTCATTACCGAGAAGGGCGAGTTCGAGGCCGATCTGATCCTGTTCATGCCCGGCATGACCGGCCCGGCCTGGCTGGAGAACGCGCCGTTTCCCACCTCGCCCGGCGGCATGATCGAGGCCGACGAGCACGCCCGCGTCAAGGGGTTCGAGCGGGTCTACGTCGCTGGCGACTCCGGCAGTTATCCGGCACCGGACTGGGCACCGAAGCAGGCGCACATGGCCGACCTGCAGGCCGGCGCGGCGGCCAAGAACCTGGTCGCCGAGATCGACGGCCAGCCGGCCAACCGGACCTTCAAGTGGGAGCTGGTCTGCGTGATGGACATGCTCGACCGGGCGACGCTGGTATTCCGCAACGACAAGCGACAGCTGGTGACCCCGCCGTGCCGCTTGCTTCACTGGGCCAAGCGTTTCTTCGAGTGGTGGTACCTGCGCGACCTGCGCCGTTAGCCGATCCGAGGGTGGCGCCCGAGCGGATGCTCGGTGCTGCCGCAGACGCAGCGCCCCGTTTTGCGCTAGGCTTGCAGCCGTTTGCAGCCCGATCTGCGGTCTGCAGTAATCCTCATTCGGGGGCACGGCCTTGTCACTGATTCGCCAGTTCTTCCTGTTGCTCTTCCTTCGCGCCGGGCCGGAGGACATGCCGGCCGGCCAGCAACCATTGCTGGTGGCCGTGGTGTTCTATCTGGTGGTCGGTGTGCTGCTGGATGTCGCGATGACCGGGGAAGGAGTTGGTGGTCTCGGCGGTGGCCTGCTGCTTCTCGCTGCCGACTCGCTGGTGCTGGCGGGCTATTCCGCGGGGCTCGCCGTGTTGCGTGACCACCGGCCACGCATCCCGCAGATGCTCACGGCCCTGTTTGGCGCCACCGCCATGCTGGGGCTGGTGGCCTGGCCGCTGGTCGTGATGCAGCCATCGGGCGACGTGGGGGACGGTGCCATCGGCTGGTGGTCGCTGGCGATGATCGCCCTGTTCGCCTGGAACCTGGTGGTGCTGGGCCAGATCTACCGGCGTACCCTGGACTTCGGCGCCGCGCTGGGCGTGCTTGCCGCCTTAGGCTACTTCATACTCAGTTCGCTGATCTACACGGGGCTGGCGGTGCAACTGCTTCCCGGCGAGAACGGATTGCCCACATGACCGATCAATCGCGCAAGCTTCACATCCTCGGCATTGCCGGCACCTTCATGGGCTCGCTGGCGCTGCTGGCCCGCGAGATGGGCTACCAGGTCTCCGGGCGCGACCATGCCATCTACCCGCCGATGAGCGACCAGCTCGCGAACGCGGGCATCGCGGTCGAGACCGAGATGGACGCACCCTTGCCGGACGATGCCGAGATCATCATCGGCAACGTGATGCGCCGCGACATGCCGGTGATCGACCAGCTGCTCGAGGGGTTTCATCGCTATCGCTCGGGCCCGCAATGGCTGGGCGAGGAGGTGCTGCGCGACCGCTTCGTGCTGGCGGTTTCTGGCACCCACGGCAAGACCACCACCACCTCGATGGTTGCGCACATCCTCGAGCGCGTCGGCATGGCCCCGGGGTTCCTGATCGGCGGGGTGCCGGGCGGCTTCGGCGTCAGTGCCCGGCTGGGCGAGACGCCGTTCTTTGTCATCGAGGCCGACGAGTACGACACGGCCTTCTTCGACAAGCGCTCCAAGTTCCTGCATTACCGGCCCCGCGGACTGGTGATTAACAATCTTGAATTCGATCATGCAGATATATTCGATGATCTGGCGGCGATCGAGCGACAGTTTGCGCATCTGCTGCGACTGGTGCCCGGCCGGGGCAAGGTGATCGCTCCCGTGGGTGAGCCGGCAATCGAGCGGGTACTCGGCCAGGGCGTATGGGCGCCGGTCGAGCGGTTCGCCGATCGCTGCCAGTCGGGTGCGACGTGGTGTCTGGATGAGGGTGAGGTCATCTGCGAAGGCGAATCGCTCGGGCCGATGCCTGCCTCGATCCGCGGCGATCACAATCGTCGCAACGCGCTCGCCGCGCTGGCGTTGGCCCGTTTCGCCGGTGTGCCGGCGGCCGAGGCCTTGGCGGCCCTCGTCGACTTCGGCGGCGTCGCGCGTCGGCTGGAGTTGAAGGGCGAGGTGCATGGCGTGCGAGTGATCGACGACTTTGCCCATCATCCCACGGCCATCGCCGCGACGCTGGCGGCGGTGCGCGAACAGATGCCGGATGGGGCGCGGCTGGTGGCCGTGCTCGACCCCCGTTCCAATTCCATGCGCGCCGGCGTGCATGCCGCCGGGCTGGCCGGATCGCTGTCATCGGCCGACCGCGTGTTCCTGCATGCCCCCGACGGGTTGGGTTTCGACCCGGCCGAGACCCTGGCCCCCCTGGGTGACCGACTGATTGTGGGGACGTCGGTGGATGAATTGCTGGAGGCGGTGGCCGGCGAGCGCCAACCCGGCGACTGGGTGGTTTCGATGAGCAACGGCGGTTTCGGGGGCTTCCCCGCCCGGCTGGTCGAGATGCTGCGTGCGGAGGCGGCATGAGGCGGGGCGCGGCCACCGAGCACGTCGTGCTGGCGATGACCGGTGCCTCCGGGCTGCCGTACGCGCTGCGCCTGCTCGATTGCCTGATCGCGGCGGACTGCCAGGTGAGCCTGATTGCGTCCAAGGCAGCTCATGCCGTGGCTGCACTTGAGCTCGACGAGCCGTTTCCCGCTCGCCACGACGCGCTGGCCGCCGAGTTGGGCGGGCGTTTTGGTGCAAAGCCGGGGCAGGTGACCGGCTTCGCCCGCGAGGATTGGACCGCGCCGTTCGCCTCCGGCTCCAATCCGCCGGATGCCATGGTGGTCTGCCCCTGCACCACCGGCACGCTCGGGGCGATCGCCAATGGCCTGTCGGACTCGCTGATCGAGCGCACCGCCGATGTCTGCCTCAAGGAGCGCCGCGACTTGGTGATCGTGCCGCGCGAGGCGCCGCTGACGGCCATCGCCCTGTCGCAGATGACGCGCCTGGCCGAGCTCGGCGTGGTGATCCTGCCGCCGGCGCCGGCCTTCTATCACCGGCCGCGCACGATCGAGGACCTGATCGACTTCACCGTGGCGCGCATCCTCGACCAGATCGGGGTGCCGCACCAGCTTCATGCCCGCTGGGGCGACCGGGATGGCGACTGACGAGGCACAGCTGCCGCTGTTCCCGCTGCGGGCGGTGCTGTATCCCGGCGGCGAGCTGCCGCTGCGTATCTTCGAGGCGCGTTATCTCGACTTGGTGCGCTGGTGCCTGCGACACGATCGCCCCTTCGGCGTGGTGCTGATCACCGAGGGACGCGAGGTGGGGCTTGAAGACGGCCCACCGCGCATCGCCGGGGTGGGGACGACGGCCCGCGTGGCCGACGCGAATGTGCTCGCTGGAGGGTTACTGGGTGTGCGTGCCCAGGGCGAGTCGCGCTTTCGCGTGGTCTCGCACCAGGTCGACGACCGCGGCCTGGTGCAGGCACGGGTTGAAAACCTCGCAGCCGGCCCCAGTTCGGGAGATTCGATCGCCGCCGAACGACACGAGCAGCTGATCGCCGCGCTCAAGCGGCTCGAGCCCACACTCTGCCCGGACGAGTCATCCGAGCTGACGTGGCTGTGCTGCCGACTTGCCGAGCGCCTGCCGCTGGGGCTGCCGGCGCGCCAGGCGCTGCTCGAATGCGAGAGCGTCGAGGCGATGGTCGCGCACGTTGAGGGCTGGCTGGCCGGCGCGCGACGCTAGCGACGAGAAGTTTCGTGGCCCGGTGTGGACCGGGCCTACATGCGGCCGACGCTGTCGGCATGACCCAAAGGTGTCTTTATGACCGTTCATACCGCCACTGCGGACAATCTCGAGGGCCTTCTCAAGGACAACGACATCCTGCTGCTGGATTTCTGGGCACCCTGGTGCGGTCCCTGCCAGTCCTTTGGTCCGATCTTCGAGCAGGCCGCCGAGGCGAATCCGGACGTCGGCTTTGCCAAGGTGAACACCGAGGAAGAGCAGGCGATCGCCGGCCACTTCCAGATCCGCTCGATCCCGACCCTGATGGTGTTCCGCGAGCAGATCCTGCTGTTCAACCAGGCCGGTGCGCTGCCGCGCAACGCGCTCGACGAGCTGATCACCAAGGTGAAGGACCTCGACATGGACGAGGTGCGCGCCGAGGTCGAGAAGGCCGAAGCGGAGGCCAAGGACCAGTGATCCCGGGTGCCACCACGGTGGCGTCCCGGCGAACAAACGAGGTGAGCCGGTGATCTCGGTCATCCTGCAGATGGCCGGAACCATCGCGCTGGGGCACGTCTGGCGGTACCTGCCGCTGGGCGGCTGGACCGCCGATCGCGCCCGTGGCGCGCTGACCTCGTCGGTCTACTACCTGTTCCTGCCGGCGCTGGTGTTCTCGGTGCTGTGGCGTGCACCGCTCGGGGTCGACACCCTGCGCATCGCCGGCACGGCCGCCGTGGCGGTGCTTACCTCCATGGCGTTGATGGCGCTGGTTGGGCGGATGATGCGCCTGGGCCGGCTGCAGTTCGGCGCCTTGCTGCTGGCGGCGAGCTTCCCCAACGCGACCTACATGGGGTTGCCGTTGCTGGGGAGCCTGTTCGGCGATGCGGGCAAGGCGATTGCCATCCAGTACGACCTGTTTGCCTGCACGCCGCTGCTGTTGTCGGTGGGCATCCTGCTGGCGGCACGCTTCGGCGAGAGCGAGGAGGCGGTTCACCCGATCAAGACACTGCTCAAGGTGCCGCCGCTGTGGGCGGCGGTCGCCGGGGCGGGGCTGAATCTCGCCGGCGTGCCGCAGCCGGACTGGGCTGCCGAGTGGCTCGACCGGATCGGCGCGGCCGTGGTGCCGGTGATGCTGGTGGCCCTGGGTATGAGCCTGCGGCTGGAGACCCTGACCGGCCGACAGCTGTTGACGGTCAGCCCGGCGATCGCGATCCAGCTGTTATGGATGCCGCTGGCGGCGCTGGGTTTTGCGCTGGCCGTGGGCGCCGAGGGCCTGACACTGACGGCTGTGGTGCTGGAAGCGGCCATGCCGGTGATGGTGCTGGGGCTGGTGATCTGCGACCGCTTTGGTCTCGATACCAGCCTGTATGCCACCACGGCGAGCGCCTCGACCCTGCTGGCGCTGCTGAGCCTGCCGTTCTGGCACGGGCTGGCGAGCTGAACCTTCAAGAGGACGACGAGAGATGAGTGACACCCAACAGAGCATGCCGGTGGAGAAGGACAAGGTGGTGCGTGTCTATCACGAGATGCGCGACGATGACGGGGCGCTTCTGGCGGATACCCATGTCGATGGCTTCGAGTACATCCACGGTCACGGCAACCTGATCCCAGGGTTCGAGTCCGCGCTCGAGGGACACGTCGAGGGCGACGAGGTCGAGGTGGTCGTCGAGCCCGAGCAGGCCTACGGGCTGCACGATCCCGAGGGGGTCGTCGAGGTGCCGCGCGAGCGCATCCAGGCGCAGGCCGAGCTGGAGCCGGGGAACATGGTCGAGGCGCACGGCCCCGAAGGTCGGATCGAGATGCTGATCCTCGAGGTGGGCGACAAGACGGTCAAGGTGGACCTCAACCACCCCCTGGCCGGCTTTCGTCTCCACTTCACCGCCCGGGTCGGCTCGGTGCGCGACGCCCATCCGGACGAGGTCAAGCACGGCCGTGTCCACCCGGGCGGCCACCACCTGATGACCAGCGACTCCTCCGTGCCGGATCTCCCGGGGCAGGAGTCCTGATGCTCAAGCCGGAAGCCAGCACCTCGATCGAACCGCGCTACCGGCTGGCCTTCACCGGTCACCACAGCCGCTACATCGACGTCGAGTTGAGCCTGCCGGCTGCCGCCGAGGGTTACCGCCTCAGCCTGCCGGCGTGGATTCCCGGCAGCTATCTCGTGCGTGACTTCGCCCGACACCTGGTCGGCAAGCGGGCGACCGGTGCCGCCGGTGAGCCGGTGGCGATCACGCCGGTCGATCAGCAGACCTGGGATGTCGCCGGCAACGACCACGATATAACCGTTCACTATCGGGTCTACTGCGCGGACTTCTCGGTGCGCAGCGCACACGCCGATTCGAGCCACGTGTTCTTCAACGGCACCAGCGTCTTTCTCCGTGTCCACGGTGCCGAGCACGCCCGCCACGAGGTGACGCTGGCAGGCGAGGGTCTGCCGTCGGACTGGCGCGTGGCGACCACGCTGCCGGACATCGCGATCGACGAGCGCGGCTTCGGTGAATATGCCGCCCCCGACTACGAGGCGCTGATCGACCATCCGGTCGAGATCGCCGACTTCGTCGAGCGGCGCTTTACCGCCGGTGGCGTACTGCACCGCATGGTGTTCACCAATGCCCTGCCGGAAACCGATTTCGACCGGATTGCCGCGGATGTCGCGCGCATCTGTGAGACCGAGATCGAGCTGTTCGACGGCGCGCCGTTCGACGAGTACCTGTTCCTGGTGGCCCTCGACGAGAACGGCTTTGGCGGCCTGGAGCATCGCGACTCCACCGCGTTGATCTTCCCCCGCTCGCACCTGCCGTCGGTGACCGCCGCCGGGGTGAGCAAGGAATACCAGCGGTTTCTGAGCCTGTGCGCCCACGAGTACTTCCACAACTGGAACGTCAAGCGCATTCGCCCGGCGGCCTTCGCCGGCCTGCCGCTCGACCGGCCGGCGCACACGCGTCTGCTGTGGGTGTTCGAGGGCTTTACCAGCTACTTCGACGACTGGCTAGTGCGTCACGCCGGTCTGATCGACGAGTCGCAGTACCTTGGCGCGCTCGAGGAAACCGTCAACCGCGCCATGCGCGGCAAGGGCTGGTCGCGCCAGACGCTGGAGGAGTCGAGCTTCTATGCCTGGACGCGCTTCTACCAGCAGGACGCCAACGCGGTGAACGCGATCGTCAGCTATTACACCCGTGGCGCGATCGTGGCCCTGATGCTCGACCTGATGCTGCGCGAGCGTGGTGCGAGCCTGATGGACGTGATGCGTCGGCTCTGGGACGAGCACGGCGAGGAGCCGTTGCCCGAGGGTGAGCGCGTCGAGGGGCTGATCGAAGCGGCCATGGGCGAACCGATGAGCGAATTTTTCGATCGTGCCCTGCGTTCTACCGAAACGCTGGACGTAGCCGGCCTGCTGGCGCGCTTCGGCGTGTCGATGCTGCCGCGTGCCGAACAGGGCGGGCCGGATGCCGGCGTGCGGATCGACCCGCGCGATGACCGTGCCGCACGCGTGATGCTGGTCTTCGAGGACCGCCCGGCTGCCGCCGCCGGGCTGGCCGTGGACGACCGGATCATCGCCATCGACGGTTTTGCCGTCGGCGGGGCGAACTGGGCCGAGCGCATTGCACGCCACCGTGCCGGTGACCGGCTCACGCTGCATGCCTTCCGCCAGGGGCGCCTGCTCGAGTTCACGCTCACGCTCGCCCCCGAATGCCTCAACCAGCACCGGCTGGAACGCAGCACCGGCGATGCGCAGACCGAGTCACGCCGCGCGCAATGGCTGGCGGTGGCCGACGAGGCGCGCGGCTAGGGAGACTCGGCTCGTCAGTCGAGTGGCGCGGTGCCCGCGGCAGGTCGCTCGGCGTCCGCCCAGGCCGGCACGAGTGCCACCTCCACCCGGCGGTTCAGCGCCCGATTGGCGGCGCTGTCGTTGGGCGCGATCGGCTTATTCTCCCCCATGCCGCGGGCCGATAGCCGGCCGGCAGCGATGCCTTCGCCGCGTAGCGACATCAATACGCTGACCGCCCGTGCGGCGGACAGGTCCCAGTTGGAGCGGAAGCGTCCCGACCGGATCGGCACGTCGTCGGTGTATCCCGTGACCACGATGCGGTCGTTGCTCTCGGCCAGCTCGTTGGCGATCCGGTCGAGCACCGGCTCGAAGGCGCGCTGCATGTCGGCGCTGCCCGACGGGAACGACGCGTTTTCCTTGATACGGATGATGACGGCGTCGTCGGTAGTCTCGATCTCGAGATCCCCGGCCTCGATCGCATCGCGCATGCTCGCCCGCAGTTCCTCCGCGCGTTCCTCCAGTTGCTCCCGGCGCAGGTCCTCGAGCGCTTGCACGCCGTCATCGTCGGTCTTCGCCGTCGTCGGCGCCTCGAGCTCGATCAGCTGGGTCGGCGGCGGCCCCTCGATAATGCTGTCCGGGTCGGCTGCCCCGGGAGCCAGCGGGGCGGCTGATTCGGTCGGTGTGGCGGGGGCATCCGGCGGGATGCCGCCGAGGGAGTCACGCAGGGTTTCGGCCACGGCCTTGTAGCGTTCCACATCGACCACCGAGATCGAGAGCATCAGAACGAAGAAGGTCAGCAGCAGCGTGACCATGTCGGCGTAGGTGGTCAGCCAGCCGCCGCTGCTGCCGATGCGCTGGCGCCGGATGCGCTTCACGGCTCAGGTGTCCTCCTGGCGCTCGCGGCTGGGCAGGAAGGTTTCCAGCAGCCCGCGCAGGATGCGCGGGTTGATGCCGTCCTGGATGCCGCGAATGCCCTCGAGGATCAGCCGCTGCTCGCGGGACTCCTGGGTGGCGCGCATGTGCAGCTTCGTCATGACGGGAAGGGCGATCGCCTGGGCGATCACCGCGCCGTAGAAGGTGGTCAGCAGGGCGGTGGCCATGGCCGGCCCGATGGTCGACGGGTCGTCGAGTGAACTCAGCATCTGCACTAGGCCGACGAGGGTGCCGATCATGCCCATCGCGGGGGCGACGTCGTAGATGCCCTTGAACATCTGCACGCCGCCGTCGTGACGCTCCTCGGTCAGCTCGATGTCGCGTTCGAGGGTGCGCTCGATGTTCTCGATCGGTTGGCCGTCGACGATCATGCGCACCCCTTTCTCGATGAAGGGGTGGCTGATGTCCTGGTCCTCGAGTGCCAGCGCGCCGTCGTGGCGCGCGACGTGGGCCAGCTCCTCGATCTCGTCGATCAGCGCGGTCAGGCTGTGTCGTCGCTGGACGAAGGCCTGCTTGATCACCCCGAAGGAGTGGATGAACTGGCGGAAGGTGATCATCGCGATCGTGATCGACAGGGTGCCGCCGACCACGATCAGGGCGCCGGGGATGCTGACGAACCCGAGCGGGTACTGTCCCAGCCCGATGGCGAGTGTCACCACGCCCAGGGCGGAGACGATGCCGATAAGGGTTGCTTTGTCCAAGGGGCTCCTCTCGTCTTCTCGCGTCGATCGTTCGGGCCTTTGGATTCGGCGATGTCACGCTTTTCTTGCGCCCGAGCCAGTATAATCGGGCCCGATCCGCAAAACTTGAACGCCGTAGGGGCCTCGCCGGCCACCTTCCTGACCCCTTGCATGACTGTCGACCGACGGGACCATCCGCCATGCCTCGCGAGTCCGCGCTCGATTTCGATTCCCTCGCACGTCGCCTGCAGTCGCTCGCCGACGAGCGGGGCTGGCGGTTGTCCGTCGAGTCGCGGACGACCTCGACCAATGACGAGGTCCGCTCGGCGATGAGATTGGCCGAAGGCGCGGTACCCTGCGTGGCCCTCGCCGCCACCCAGACGGCCGGTGTCGGCCGGCGTGGGGCGCGCTGGCTGAGCGGACCGGGCGATGGGCTGTGGTTCTCGGTGGCGGTGCCCGCCGAGTCGCGGCCCGTCACCGCGCCGCCGAGCCTGGCGCTGGCCGGCGAACTGGCCGAGCGGCTGCGCCGCGGCGGGGTGCCGGTGGAGCTCAAGTGGCCCAACGACCTGTATCTGGATGGCGGCAAGCTCGGTGGCCTGATGCTGGAGCGCGCCCGCTTCGGTGGTCGGGTCGCCTGGCTGGCCGGCGTCGGGATCAACTGGCGTCTGCCCGCCGAGTCATCGGGGGGCGAACTGGGTGATGACTATCGACCGGCCGCCTTGGAGAGCGTCCCCGGTGGCGAGGGGCCGGCTGACACGGTCGACCTGGCGCTGGAACTGATCGCCTCGGCGGTCGATCTGCTCGCCTCGCCCGCGCGCTGGGGTGATCGGCTCGAACGCCTGCGTTGCCGGCACCGCTGGTTCGATGTGCCGGTGGAAGTCCTTCCCGAGCGCGGGGAGGCGTACCGCGGCGTCGGCGGTGAGATTTGCGCCGACGGCCGCCTGGAGATCCGTCGGGATGACGGGCGCCGGGTGGCGGTCGGACCGAACGATCGGGTGCGTGCGGCTCCCTTGCGGAGCTGACGGCCCAAACGAACAACAGAGGAACGCCTGTACCTGTGAATTGCTACATCGATGCGGGCAACAGCCGGATCAAGGGACGCCTCGCGCGTCGCACCCAGGCGAGTGCCGAGCCGTTCTCCGTCACGTGGCCTGAGCCCGCCGAGCCGGATGCGGTCGGTGCGCTAGCGACCCGGCTCGAGCCCCTGCTGGTCGACGAGAAAGGGCGGTCGCCGCGACAGATCGTGCTGGCGTCGGTCGTCGAGCCGCGCCGTCGCGAATGGCTCGAGACCGCCCTGGCCGAGATCTGCCCGACCGCGAAGCGGCGCTGGTTGTCGGTGCCGCGCAAGTGCTGCCATGTCCGGGTTGCCTACGAGGACCCGGCGCGACTGGGCATTGATCGCTTCTGCGCCATGATCGAGGCCCATGCTCTGGTCGAGGGTCGTCCGCTGGCGGTGATCAATGCCGGCACCGCCGTCACGCTCGACGTGCTCGAGGCCGACGGTCAGCACCGCGGCGGGCTGATCCTGCCCGGCTGGCGGGCCCAGCTCGAAGGGTTGCGCTCAGCCGCGCCTGGACTGGGGGAGGCGGTCGAGCCGTTGCTTTCGGCCGATGACGCACCCGCATCCGAACTGAACGCCGACGACTCCCCGGGGGTGGCCGAGGCCACCCGCCAGTTGGGGCTTGCCGTCGACACCACCACGGCCATCGATGTCGGGCGCCACTGGCTGCTCGCCGCCGGGGTCAACGAGATGCTGGCCGTCTGGCGACAGGCTCTCGCCGACCAGGGGGAGTTGCTGGTCGTCCTCGCCGGCGGAGACGCCGAGCGGCTTGCGGCACTGGTCTCCCCGGAGGTCGACGTGCGGGTCGAGAGTGACCTGGTGCTCGCCGGGATGGTGCGGCTGGCCAAGGCCCGACGCTGACCGGTTCGCAGACGGCGCGAGATCGCTTGGCAAACGTGACGCGATGTGCGTAAAATGCGCGCCCATTGCCGGCTTAGCTCAGTTGGTAGAGCAACCGCCTTGTAAGCGGTAGGTCGTGAGTTCGAGTCCCACAGCCGGCACCACAGGCACAGGCCCCGCGGAAGCGCTTTTCGCGGGAGCCGATCGGTAACGCGAGACGCGCCTGATTGCGTTGCCGATATCGCCCGACCGGGTGTTGACAGCCCGGTCTGTTTTGTGAAGAATGGCGCGCTTCCCGGGTGGGGTACCCAAGCGGTCAACGGGAGCAGACTGTAAATCTGCCGGCTCAGCCTTCGCAGGTTCGAATCCTGCCCCCACCACCAGACAAGACGAATCTCGCTACCGCTTGCGGGATTCAAACGGTCTGCGGGTGTAGTTCAATGGTAGAACCTCAGCCTTCCAAGCTGATGACGTGGGTTCGATTCCCATCACCCGCTCCAGTCCTGTGATTCGGGCCATCCGCCCGGGTCCGGAACGGACCGATGCGATCCACAGTGTGGGTCGCTTCATTTGAAGAGTTTGCATCGACGGCCCGGTCGTCGGTTCATAACCATGCTCATGTAGCTCAGTTGGTAGAGCACGTCCTTGGTAAGGACGAGGTCACCGGTTCAAATCCGGTCATGAGCTCCACATTCCATTTGCTTGTCCCGGTTGGCGGAGGATGCGATGTCTAAGGAAAAGTTCGAACGTAGCAAGCCGCACGTAAACGTCGGCACGATCGGTCACGTTGACCACGGCAAGACCACGCTGACCGCGGCGATCACGCACGTGATGTCGCAGGCATCCGGCGGTCAGGGCATGGCCTTCGACCAGATCGACAAGGCGCCGGAAGAGAAGGCGCGTGGCATCACGATCTCCACCTCGCACGTCGAGTACGAGTCGGAGAAGCGTCACTACGCCCACGTCGACTGCCCGGGTCACGCCGACTACGTCAAGAACATGATCACCGGTGCCGCCCAGATGGACGGCGCGATCCTGGTGGTTTCCGCCGCTGACGGCCCGATGCCGCAGACCCGTGAGCACATCCTGCTCTCGCGTCAGGTTGGCGTTCCGTTCATCGTCGTCTTCCTGAACAAGGCAGACATGGTCGACGATCCGGAGCTGCTCGAGCTGGTCGAGATGGAAGTTCGTGACCTGCTGAGCCAGTACGACTTCCCGGGCGACGACACCCCGATCGTTACCGGTTCCGCCCTGAAGGCACTGGAAGGCGACACCTCCGAAATCGGCTCCCAGGCGATCATCAAGCTGGTCGAGGCGATGGACGACTACATTCCGGAGCCGGAGCGTGCCATCGACGGCGACTTCATCATGCCGGTCGAGGACGTGTTCTCCATCTCTGGTCGCGGCACTGTCGTTACCGGTCGTGTCGAGCGCGGCATCGTCAAGACGGGCGAAGAGATCGAGATCGTTGGTCTGAAGGACACCCAGAAGACCACCGTTACCGGTGTCGAGATGTTCCGCAAGCTGCTCGACGAAGGTCAGGCTGGCGACAACATCGGCGTACTGCTGCGTGGCACCAAGCGCGACGAAGTCGAGCGTGGCCAGGTCCTGTGTAAGCCGGGCACCATCAAGCCGCACACTCAGTTCGAGGCCGAGGTCTACGTCCTGTCGAAGGAAGAGGGTGGTCGTCACACCCCGTTCTTCAACGGCTACCGTCCGCAGTTCTACTTCCGTACCACCGACGTGACTGGCGCTTGCGAGCTGCCGGAAGGCACCGAGATGGTCATGCCGGGCGACAACGTGGCGATGACCGTCACGCTGATCGCACCGATCGCGATGGAAGAAGGCCTGCGCTTTGCCGTCCGTGAAGGCGGTCGCACCGTCGGCGCTGGCGTCGTTTCCAAGATCGTCGAGTAATCCGCAACGGGTTGCGTCGAGGCGCGGAGTCGGATAGACTTCGCGCTCTTTTTTCGCGGTAGGCGAAAAACACTAGGGCAGTAGCTCAACTGGCAGAGCAACGGTCTCCAAAACCGTAGGTTGGGGGTTCGAGTCCCTCCTGCCCTGCCACTTCCGTGCAGGGGGTGCCCGCCGGGCCCGGTTCGCCGGCCGGCGGGTGCTGTCTTTGAAGCGTGAGTTCCTAACATGTCGGAAAAGTCCGTGCAGTCCACGTCCTCCGGTCTGGATTCGGTCAAGATCGCCATCGCGATCGCGCTGATCCTGGCCGGCATCGTGGGCTATTACCTGCTTGAAGGCCAACCGCTGTTCCTGCGTATTCTGGCCGTCGTGGCGGGAGCGGGGCTCGCGATCGCCGTGGCATACACCACGGCTGTCGGGCGGTCGATCTGGCAGTTCACCTTCGACTCGCGGCTCGAGGTCAAGAAAATGGTCTGGCCGACGCGTCAGGAGGCCACGCAGACGACCCTCGTGGTCATTCTGCTCGTCATCCTGATCGGCCTGTTCCTCTGGGGCGTCGACTCGCTGCTGGGTTGGATCGTTCGCAGCATTACCGGTTAGGAGGCTTAAGCATGGCGATGCGCTGGTACGTCGTCCAGGCGTTCTCACAGTACGAAAACAGCGTCAAGAAGGCGCTGCAGGAGCGCATCGAGCGCGCCGGCCTGCAGGATCTGTTCGGCGAGATTCTCGTCCCCTCCGAGGAGGTGGTCGAGATGCGCGATGGCGTCAAGCGTCGTTCCGAGCGCAAGTTCTTCCCGGGCTACGTGCTGGTCCAGGTGGAGATGACCGACGAGGCGTGGCACCTGATCAAGTCGGTGCCACGGGTGTTGGGCTTTATCGGCACCTCCGGCGGCAAGCCGACGCCGATCAGCGAGCGCGAGGCCGACCAGATCCTCAATCGGGTCAAGGACTCCACCGAAAAGCCGAAGCCGAAGACGCTGTTCGACGTCGGCGAGATGGTTCGGGTCTGCGACGGCCCGTTCAACGACTTCACCGGCACGGTCGAGGAAGTCAACTACGAGAAGAGCCGCCTGCGCGTGGCCGTCAGTATTTTCGGGCGTTCCACTCCGGTGGAGCTCAACTTCGACCAGGTCGAGAAGACCTGATCAGTCGACTAACGGGGAGCCTGGCCGCGAGCCGGGCGCTATCTACCCACACGAGAGGTCATCATGGCTAAGAAAGTCTCAGCTTATATCAAGCTTCAGGTGCCGGCCGGCCAGGCCAACCCGTCACCCCCCATCGGTCCCGCGCTGGGTCAGCACGGCGTCAACATCATGGGCTTCTGTAAGGAGTTCAACGCGGCGTCGGGCAACATCGAGCCGGGCCTTCCGGTCCCGGTGGTGATCACTGTCTATCAGGACAAGTCGTTCACCTTCATCATGAAGACCCCGCCGGCGGCCGTCCTGCTGAAGAAGGCCGTGGGCATCAAGAGCGGTTCGGCCGAGCCGAACAAGACCAAGGTGGGCACCGTGACCCGAGCGCAGCTCGAGGAAATCGCCACCACGAAGGAGCCGGACCTGACGGCGAAAGATCTCGACGCCCGTGTGCGCACCATCGCTGGTAGCGCCCGCAGCATGGGCCTGAACGTGGAGGGTGTGTGAGATGGCCAAGCTGAGCAAGCGTCAGAAGCTGATCGCCGAGAAGATCGATCGCAATCGCCAGTACGGTGCTGAAGAAGCCTTCTCCCTGCTGAAAGAGCTCTCCACCGTCAAGTTCAACGAGTCGGTCGACGTTTCCGTCAACCTGGGCGTTGACCCGCGTCGTTCGGACCAGATGGTTCGTGGCTCGACCGTGCTGCCGCGCGGCACCGGTCAGGACGTGCGCGTCGCCGTGTTCGCCCAGGGTGCGAACGCCGAGGCCGCCAAGGAAGCCGGTGCCGATATCGTCGGCATGGAGGACCTGGCAGAAGAGGTCAAGCAGGGTCGCATGGACTTCGACGTCGTCATCGCCTCTCCGGACGCGATGCGCGTGGTCGGCCAGCTGGGTCAGATCCTCGGCCCGCGCGGTCTGATGCCGAACCCGAAGGTCGGCACCGTCTCGCCGGACGTCGCCAATGCGGTCAAGAATGCCAAGGCTGGTCAGGTGCGCTACCGCACCGACAAGAACGGCATCATCCACTGCACCATCGGTAAGGTGGACTTCGAGCCGGCGGCACTGATCGAGAACCTCAACGCACTGATCGGCGACCTGAACAAGGCCAAGCCGACCGGCGCGAAGGGTGTGTACATGAAGCGCGTTTCCGTCTCCACCACGATGGGGCCGGGCCTGTCGGTCGATCAGGGTTCGATCGCCGAGTAAGCGCGTTATATGACGAATTGCCGGCCTCGACCTTGCGTCGGGGCCGGTTACGTTCTTTGGACTGCCGGCACGAGTGCCGGTGGCGTCAAAGACCGCAGGCGCGGGCGAGTTCGCTCTCCCGCTTAATCGCGAAAGCCTGCGCAGACGGCTAGAGTCCCGATGAATACATGTCTGGGTGGCCGTTGAGAAGGGCGGTTCGAACGGGTTTCGAACCGAATTTCCAATCATGAAGGGCTTGTCCCTTCGCAACCGTAGGTAAGAGACGTGGCACTAACCTTCGATCGTAAGAAGCTGGTTGTCGCCGAAGTCGCCGAGGTTGCATCCAAGGCCTACTCGGCGGTTGGCGTCGAGTATCGAGGCTTGACGGTCTCGCAGGTCACCGAGCTGCGTGTGAAGGCACGCGAGCAGGGTGTTTACCTGCGTGTCGTCAAGAACACCCTGGCCAAGCGCGCCCTGGAAGGCACCGAGTACGAATGCATGACCGAGGCCCTGCGCGGCCCGCTCATCCTCGCGTTCTCGATGGACGACCTGGGCTCCGCGGCGCGTCTGATGAAGGACGCTGCCAAGGAGATGGAAGCGCTTGACGTCCAGTTCGTGTCCTTGGGTGGCGAACTCCTCCCGGCTTCCGCTCTCGATCGCGTTGCCAGCCTGCCGACCCGTGAGGAAGCGCTCGCGCAACTCATGGCGACGATGCAGGCGCCGGTCACCAAGCTGGCTCGTACCTTCAACGAGGTACCGGGCAAGCTGGTCCGCACCGTGGCAGCCGTTCGCGACCAGAAACAAGCGGCTTAACCTTTTTCATCATTTTTCAGGTACTCAATCATGGCAGTTACAAAAGACGATATTCTCGAAGCAATCTCCAACATGTCCGTCATGGAGATCGTTGAGCTGATCTCCGACATGGAAGAGAAGTTCGGCGTAAGCGCCGCTGCAGCCGTAGCCGCTGCTCCGGCAGCCGGTGGTGGCGAAGCCGCTGGTGGCGCTGAAGAGCAGACCGAGTTCGACGTGGTCATGAGCTCGTTCGGCTCCAACAAGGTTGCCGTCATCAAGGCGACCCGCGAGCTGACCGGTCTCGGCCTCAAGGAAGCCAAAGAGCTGGTAGAAGGCGCTCCGAGCACCATCAAGGAAGGCGTCGAGAAGGAAGAGGCCGACTCCATGAAGGCCAAGCTCGAAGAGGCAGGCGCTTCCGTCGAGCTCAAGTAAACGAGTGCAAGGGTCGCTTAACCACAGCACCCAGGTACGGGCTGGTGGCCTTCGGGTCGCCGGCCTTTATGTGCTTGTTGGGCCGCCTTTCGTGATCGGATCACCGGTCTGATCCCGAAAGGTTGCCCGGAGCGGACCCGTGCCGCTCCACCCAGGGGGAATGGGTCCCCGCGCGCCACGGCGTGCATCGCCAGTTCGCTGGCGATCACACTCAGATTGTCCCGACGAGGAAAGTAGATGAGCTATTCATTCACTGAGAAGAAGCGAATCCGCAAGGACTTCGGCAAACGAGCCGAGGTTCTGCCGGTCCCCTATCTGTTGACCACGCAGGTGAAGTCCTACGAGGGCTTCCTGCAGCAGGGCGTCAAGCAGAAGGAGCGTCGCAACATCGGTCTGCATGCGGCGCTGAGCTCGGTGTTTCCGATCGCCAGCCATTCGGGCAATGCTGAAATCGACTACGTCGACTATCACTTCGGCGAGCCGGCGTTCGACGTGCGCGAGTGCCAGATCCGTGGCCTGACCTACTCGGCGCCGCTGCGCGTCAAGCTGCGTCTCGTTATCTATGACAAGGAAGCGCCCGCAGGTTCCAAAGTGGTCAAGGACATCCGCGAGCAGGATGTCTACATGGGTGAGATCCCGCTGCAGACCGAAAGCGGCACCTTTGTCGTCAACGGTACCGAGCGGGTCATCGTCTCTCAGCTGCACCGCTCGCCGGGCGTGTTCTTCGACCACGACAAGGGCAAGAGCACCAGCTCCAAGCGGATGCTGTTCTCCGCCCGCGTCATCCCGTACCGTGGCTCCTGGCTCGACTTCGAGTTCGACCAGAAGGACCTCGTTTACGTCCGCATCGACCGTCGTCGCAAGATCCCGGCGTCGATTCTGCTGCGCGCGCTGGGTTACAACAACGAGGAGATGCTCGACATCTTCTTCGAGCACGACGAGTTCCGCGTCGACGGCGAGAACCTGTCGCTGGCGCTCGTCCCCGAGCGCCTCAAGGGCACCGATGCGGCCTTCGACATCGAGGTCAACGGCGAGACCATCGTCAAGACCGGCAAGCGGATCACCGCCAAGCATGTCCGCGAACTTAAGAAAGCCGAGATTGAGACCCTGCCGGTGCCGGAGGAGTTCCTCGTTGGCCGGACGCTCGCCAAGGACGTGGTCGACACCGACAGCGGCGAAGTGATCGCCAACGCCAACGACGAGATCACCGAGGACATGCTGGCCAGCTTCCAGAAGGCCGGCATCGAGTCCTTCAAGACGCTGTACTACAACGAGGTCGATCGCGGCCCGTACATGTCGCTGACCCTGCGCAACGATCCGTCGACCACCCCGCTCGAGGCGATGGTCGAGATCTACAAGATGATGCGCCCGGGCGAGCCGCCGACCAAGGATGCCGCCGAAGGCCTGTTCCACGGTCTGTTCTTCTCCGAGGAGCGCTACGACCTGTCCGAGGTCGGCCGCATGAAGTTCAACCGTCGACTCGAGCGCGAAAGCGACCAGGGCCCGGGCATCCTCTACGATGCCAAGTACTTCCGTGGCCTGGCCGAGTCCGGCGACGAGGTGGCCAAGGAGCGCGTCGAGCAGAGCGGCGATCTGTCCGACATCCTCGACGTGCTGATCGAGCTGATCAACATCCGTAACGGCAACGGCAAGACCGACGACATCGACCACCTTGGCAACCGTCGCATCCGCTCGGTGGGCGAGATGGCCGAGAACGTCTTCCGCATCGGTCTGGTGCGTGTCGAGCGTGCCGTCAAGGAGCGCCTGACTCAGGCCGAGAGCGAGGGCCTGACGCCGCAGGACCTGATCAACGCCAAGCCGGTCGCTGCCGCGGTGAAGGAGTTCTTCGGCTCCTCGCAGCTGTCGCAGTTCATGGACCAGAACAACCCGCTGTCCGAGGTCACGCACAAGCGTCGGATCTCGGCACTTGGGCCGGGTGGCCTGACCCGCGAGCGCGCCGGCTTCGAGGTGCGTGACGTCCACACCACGCACTACGGCCGTGTCTGCCCGATCGAGACCCCGGAAGGTCCGAACATCGGTCTGATCAACTCGCTGGCCGTGTTCGCCCAGACCAACACCTACGGTTTCCTCGAGACGCCGTACCGCAAGGTGGTCGACGGCAAGGTTACCGCCGACGTCGACTGGCTGTCGGCCTACGAGGAAGAGAAGTACACCATCGCGCAGGCCAATGCGCCGCTGGACGAGGAAGGGCGCCTGACCGGCGAGCTGATCTCCGCGCGTAAATCGGGCGAGTTCATGCTCTCGGATCCGTCCGAGATCCAGTACATGGACGTTTCGCCGAAGCAGATCGTGTCGGTGGCCGCGTCGATCATCCCGTTCCTCGAGCACGACGACGCCAACCGCGCCCTGATGGGCTCGAACATGCAGCGTCAGGCCGTGCCGACCCTCAAGGCGGACAAGCCGCTGGTCGGTACCGGCATGGAACGCGTGGTCGCGACCGACTCCGGCGCCTGCGTGGTTGCCAAGCGTGGCGGCGTGGTCGACCGCGTCGACGCCTCGCGCGTCGTGGTCCGGGTGAAGGCCGAGGAGGCCACCCAGGGTGAGGTCGGTGTCGACATCTACAACCTGACCAAGTACACCCGCTCGAACCAGAACACCTGCATCAACCAGCGTCCGCTGGTGAAGGTCGGTGACAACATCGAGAAGGGCGATGTCCTCGCCGACGGTCCGTCCGTCGACATGGGCGAGCTGGCGCTGGGGCAGAACATCCTCTGTGCCTTCATGCCGTGGAACGGCTACAACTTCGAGGATTCGATCCTGATGTCGGAGCGGGTGGTGCGCGAAGACCGCTTCACCACGATCCACATCGAGGAGCTCAACTGTGTCGCTCGTGACACCAAGCTGGGCGCCGAAGAGATCACCGCAGACATCCCGAACGTCGCCGAGAACCTGCTGAACAAGCTGGACGAGGCCGGCGTCGTGCACATCGGTGCCGAGGTCAGCCCGAACGACATCCTGGTGGGCAAGGTCACGCCGAAGGGCGAAACCCAGCTCACCCCGGAGGAAAAGCTCCTCAGAGCCATCTTCGGCGAGAAGGCGTCCGACGTGAAGGACACCTCCCTGCGCGTGCCGCAGGGCATCGAAGGCACCGTCATCGACGTCCGTGTCTTCACCCGTGACGGCATCGAGAAGGACAGCCGCGCTCGTTCGATCGAAGAGGCCGACCTCGACGCGGTGCGCAAGGACCTCAAGGACCGCATGCGCATCATCGAGGGCGACATTCAGGCCCGCGTCCGTGAACTGCTGCTGGGCAAGGTCGCCGTGGGCGGCCCGACCGGTGTGAAGGCCAATGCCAAGATCACCGCCGCGCAGCTGAACAAGATCGACCCGACCAAGTGGTTCGAGATCCGCGTCGAGGACGACGCCGCTGCCAGCGCGCTGGAGGAATACAAGGCCCAGCTCGAGCGCGAGAAGGAAGACGCCGAGGCACGCTTCGAGGACAAGAAGCGCAAGATCCAGCAGGGCGACGACCTGCAGCCGGGCGTGCTGAAGATGGTCAAGGTCTACGTGGCCGTGAAGCGTCGCATTCAGCCGGGCGACAAGCTCGCCGGCCGTCACGGCAACAAGGGCGTCATCTCGATGATCGTCCCCGAGGAAGACATGCCGTACATGGAAGACGGCACGCCGATGGACATCTGCCTCAACCCGCTGGGTGTTCCGTCGCGGATGAACATTGGTCAGATTCTCGAGACGCATCTCGGCTTCGCGGCGCGTGGTCTGGGTCACCAGATCGAGAAGCGCCTCAAGCTCGAGCGCGAGAAGGCGGTCAAGGAGTTGCGTGTGTTCCTCGACAAGGTCTACAACCACCGCGAGGAGCCGACCGTCGATCTGGACAGCCTGACCGACGACGAGCTGATCGAAATGGCCGGCAACCTCAAGAAGGGCGTGCCGATGGCGACGCCGGTCTTCGACGGCGCGATCGAGGACGAGGTCAAGCACATGCTCAAGCTCGCCGAGGTGCCGGAGAACGGCCAGGTGCAGCTGTACGACGGCCGTACCGGCGAGGCGTTCGAGCGCCACACCACGGTCGGCTACATGTACATCCTGAAGCTCAACCACCTGGTTGACGACAAGATGCACGCGCGTTCGACCGGTCCGTACAGCCTGGTCACCCAGCAGCCGCTGGGCGGCAAGGCGCAGTTCGGTGGTCAGCGCTTCGGCGAGATGGAGGTCTGGGCACTCGAGGCGTACGGTGCGGCCTACACGCTTCAGGAGATGCTGACCGTCAAGTCCGACGACGTCGACGGCCGGAACAAGATGTACAAGCACATCGTCGATGGCGATCACCGCATGGATGCCGGCATGCCGGAGTCCTTCAACGTGCTGTTGAAGGAAATCCGCTCGCTGGGCATCAACATCGAGCTGGAACAAGACGACGAGTGATTTCCGGGGCATGGGCCCGACGGGTAACTCCCGGGCCCATGGTGCCGTGTGACAGAACACGTTAGGCAGGTAGTCAATGAAAGAATTGCTTAATCTGATGAACCACGAGGTCGGCGAAGAGGACTTCGACCACATCCGTATCTCGCTGGCCTCCCCGGAGATGATCCGTTCCTGGTCGTTCGGCGAAGTGAAGAAGCCGGAGACCATCAACTACCGCACCTTTAAGCCGGAGCGGGACGGCCTGTTCTGCGCCAAGATCTTCGGTCCGGTGCGCGATTATGAGTGCCTCTGTGGCAAGTACAAGCGCCTCAAGCACCGCGGTGTCGTGTGCGAGAAGTGTGGTGTCGAGGTGACTCTCTCCAAGGTGCGTCGCGAGCGCATGGGCCACATCGAGCTGGCCTGCCCGGTCGCCCACATCTGGTTCCTGAAGTCGCTGCCGAGCCGCATCGGTCTGCTGCTCGACATGACGCTGCGCGACATCGAGCGCGTGCTGTACTTCGAGGCGTTCATCGTCACCGAGCCGGGCATGACCACCTTGAACAAGGGCGACCTGCTCACCGACGAGATGTACATCGAGGCGCTCGAGCAGTTCGGCGACGAGTTCGAGGCTGGCATGGGCGCGGAGTCCATCCAGAAGCTCCTCAAGGAGATCAACCTCGACGACGAGATCCTCAAGCTGCGCGACGAGCTGGCCGAGACCGGCTCCGAGACCAAGATCAAGCGCATCACCAAGCGCCTGAAGCTGCTCGAGTCGTTCCGCGCCTCCGGCAACCGTCCGGAGTGGCTGGTCATGACCCAGCTGCCGGTACTGCCGCCGGACCTGCGTCCGCTGGTGCCGCTGGACGGCGGCCGCTTTGCGACCAGTGACCTCAACGACCTCTATCGTCGGGTCATCAACCGCAACAACCGCCTCAAGCGCCTGCTCGAGATCAACGCGCCGGACATTATCCTGCGCAACGAGAAGCGGATGCTGCAGGAGTCGGTCGACTCGCTGCTGGACAACGGCCGTCGCGGCCGCGCCGTGACCGGCACGAACAAGCGCCCGCTCAAGTCGCTTGCCGACATGATCAAGGGCAAGCAGGGCCGCTTCCGTCAGAACCTGCTCGGCAAGCGTGTCGACTACTCGGGCCGTTCGGTCATCGTGGTCGGCCCGACCCTGCGCCTGCATCAGTGCGGTCTGCCCAAGAAGATGGCGCTCGAGCTGTTCAAGCCGTTCATCTTCGGCAAGCTGCACCGTCGCGGCCTGGCCACCACCATCAAGGCGGCCAAGAAACTGGTCGAGCGCGAGGGCGCCGAGGTCTGGGACGTGCTCGAGGAAGTCATCCGCGAGCACCCGGTGCTGCTGAACCGCGCGCCGACCCTGCACCGTCTGGGCATCCAGGCGTTCGAGCCGACCCTGATCGAGGGCAAGGCGATCCAGCTGCACCCGCTGGTCTGCTCGGCCTACAACGCCGACTTTGACGGCGACCAGATGGCCGTGCACGTGCCGCTGTCGCTCGAGGCGCAGTCGGAAGCGCGCGCGCTGATGATGTCGACGAACAACGTCCTGTCGCCGGCCTCCGGCGACCCGGTCATCGTGCCGTCGCAGGACATCGTGCTGGGCATCTACTACATGACCCGGTCCAAGGTGAACGCACGCGGTGAAGGCATGATCTTCGCCGATTCCGAGGAAGTGCAGCGTGCCTACGACAACGGTCAGGTCGAGCTCGGCGCGCTGGTACGCGTTCGTCTGCGCGACTGGACCCGTGAAGAAGACGGCACGGTCGAATCGAAGACCGCGATCGTCGAGACCACCGTTGGCCGTGCGCTGCTCTACCGGATCGTGCCGGAAGGCATTCCCTTCGAGCAGATCAACAAGGACATGGGCAAGAAGCCGATCTCGGCACTGCTCAACTACGTCTACCGTCACCTCGGCCTGAAGGACACCGTGGTGTTCGCCGACCAGCTGATGTACATGGGCTTCCGCTACGCGACCCGCTCGGGCATCTCCATCTGCTCTGACGACATGATCGTGCCGGAGTCGAAGGACACCGAGCTGGCCGCCGCCGAGGCCGAGGTCAAGGAGATCCAGGACCAGTACGGTCAGGGTCTCGTGACCGAAAAGGAGCGTTACAACAAGGTGGTCGACATCTGGTCGCGCGCCAACGACTCCATCTCCCGCTCGATGATGGAGCAGCTGGGCGCGCACACCGTCAAGGACAAGGACGGCAACGACGTCACCCAGAACTCGTTCAACGCGATCTTCATGATGGCCGACTCCGGTGCGCGTGGTTCCGCCGCGCAGATCCGTCAGCTGGCCGGCATGCGCGGCCTGATGACCAAGCCGGACGGCTCGATCATCGAGACGCCGATCACCGCGAACTTCCGCGAGGGTCTGAACGTACTGCAGTACTTCATCTCGACCCACGGGGCGCGTAAGGGTCTGGCCGACACCGCACTGAAGACCGCCAACTCCGGTTACCTGACCCGCCGCCTGGTCGACGTGGCGCAGGACCTGGTGGTGACCTCCGACGACTGCGGCACCACTAGCGATGGTCTGAAGATGACCGCCGTGATCGAAGGTGGCGACGTGGTCGAGGGCCTGGGTAACCGAATCCTGGGTCGCGTGACTTCCAAGGATCTGGTCGTGCCGGGCACCGAGGAAGTTCTGCTGCCGGCGGGCACGCTGATCGACGAGGCGACCGTCGCTCGCATCGAACAGTCGGGCATCGACGAAGTGTGGGTACGCTCCGCGATCACCTGTGAGGCACGCCACGGCGTCTGCGCCCAGTGCTACGGTCGCGACCTGGCACGCGGCGAGCCGGTCAACCTCGGCGAGGCGGTCGGCGTGATGGCCGCCCAGTCCATCGGCGAGCCGGGCACCCAGCTGACCATGCGGACCTTCCACATCGGTGGTGCGGCGTCGCGTTCGGCGGCAGCCAGCTCGGTGGAGAACAAGGCCGCCGGCGGCGTTCGCCTGCACAACCTCAAGACGGTCAAGAACCGTGACGGCGATCTCGTGGCGGTCACCCGCTCGGGCGAGCTCGGCATGCTCGACGAGCAGGGCCGCGAGCGTGAGCGCTACAAGGTGCCGTACGGCTCGGTCATCCGCGTCAAGGACGGGGACAAGGTCGAGGCCGGCACCACGCTGGCGAACTGGGACCCGCACACGCACCCGGTCGTCAGTGAAGTGGAAGGCTTCGCTCGCTTCTCGGACTTCGTCGACGGCCAGTCTGTCAAGACCGAGACCGACGAGATCACCGGTCTGTCGTCGCAGATCATTATCGACCCGTCGCAGCGTTCCGGCACCGCCAAGGATCTGCGTCCGGCGATCGCCCTGGTCGATCGCGACGGCAACGCCGTCAACCTGCCGGGCACCGAGATCCCCGCGATCTACGTGCTGCCGGCCGGCGCGATCATCGGTATCACCGACGGGGCGGAAGTCCAGGTGGGTGACGTGGTCGCGCGCATTCCGCAGGAATCGCAGAAGACCCGCGACATCACCGGCGGTCTGCCGCGCGTCGCCGACCTCTTCGAGGCACGCAAGCCGAAAGAGCCGGCGATCCTGGCCGAGCACACCGGTACGGTCAGCTTTGGCAAGGAGACCAAGGGCAAGCAGCGCCTGGTGATCACCGACGAGAACGGCGAGCAGCACGAGGAGCTGATTCCGAAGTACCGCGTGATCAACGTCTTCGAGGGCGAGCATGTCGACAAGGGCGAGATCATCGCCGATGGCGAACTCGCGCCGCACGACATCCTGCGACTGCGCGGTATTGCCGACCTGGCGAACTACATCGTCAAGGAGATCCAGGACGTCTATCGCCTGCAGGGCGTTGGCATCGACGACAAGCACATCGAGGTGATCGTTCGCCAGATGCTGCGCAAGGTCGAGATCAGCGAATCGGGCGACTCCGGTTACCTGCGTGGCGATCAGGTCGACAAGGCGCGGCTGGTCGAGGAGAACGCGGCACTCGAGAAGGACGGCAAGTTCCCGGCGAAGTACGAGCCGATGCTGCTCGGCATCACCAAGGCCTCCTTGGTCACCGAGTCGTTCATCTCCGCGGCGTCGTTCCAGGAGACCACTCGCGTGCTCACGGACGCCGCCACCCGCGGCGGTCGCGACGAGCTGCGCGGTCTCAAGGAGAACGTCATCGTCGGTCGTCTCATCCCGGCGGGTACCGGTCTGGCGCACCACGAGGAGCGCCGCCGGAAGCGTCACGCGGCACTGGATCAGGCCAACGAGCTGTTCGGTGCGCCGGCGGAAGTCGCCGAGGTTGAGTCAGCCGGCGAGGAGACCGGCAACGAGGAATGATGTCGCGTTGACACCAACGCGGCAACTGCTTAGAATCACTGCCCTTTACGGCGGGCGACTGGGCCCGTCGTGCTAGTTTTTGGTCGGAGAATACGGATACATGGCTACTATTAATCAGCTAGTGCGTAAGCCGCGCAAGCGTGCGGTCGAAAAGACCAGCGTGCCGGCGCTGGAGCGTTGCCCCCAGCGTCGCGGCGTATGCACGCGCGTTTACACCACCACCCCGAAGAAGCCGAACTCGGCCCTGCGTAAGGTTGCCCGTGTGCGCCTGACGTCCGGCTACGAGGTCACCGGCTACATCGGTGGTGAGGGTCACAACCTGCAGGAACACTCGGTCGTGCTGATCCGTGGCGGTCGTGTAAAGGACCTCCCGGGTGTGCGTTACCACGTCGTCCGCGGCAGCCTCGATACCCAGGGTGTCGAGAAGCGTCGTCAGGGTCGTTCGAAGTACGGCGCCAAGCGTCCGAAGAACTAATCAACGGTAGGATTTGACATGCCCCGTAGAAGAGAAGTCCCCAAGCGCGAGATTCTGCCGGATCCGAAATTCGGCAACGTAACCGTCGCTAAATTCATCAACATGATCATGCTCAGCGGCAAGAAGGCCGTTGCCGAGCGTCTGCTGTACGACGCGATGGACATGATCGAGTCCAAGGGCAAGGGTCACCCGGTCGACGTCGTCGAGAAGGCGCTGGAAAACGTCGCTCCGTCGGTCGAGGTCAAGTCCCGCCGTGTTGGTGGTGCCACCTATCAGGTGCCCGTGGAAGTGCGCCCGGTGCGCCGTTCGTCGCTGGCCATGCGCTGGCTGATCGAGGCCGCCCGCAAGCGTGGTGAAAAGACCATGGCCCAGAAGATGGCCGGTGAGCTGTCGGATGCCGCCGAAGGTCGTGGTTCCGCTGTCAAGAAGCGTGAAGACACGCACCGCATGGCCGAGGCCAACAAGGCCTTCGCCCACTTCCGCTGGTAATCCGCCGCTTTATTTAAGAGGTACTTTTCGTGTCCCGTACGACTCCGCTCGAGCGCTATCGCAACTTTGGCATCATGGCGCACATTGATGCCGGCAAAACCACGGCCACCGAGCGCATTCTGTTCTACACCGGTGTGTCCCACAAGATTGGTGAGGTGCATGACGGCGCTGCCACCATGGACTGGATGGACCAGGAACAGGAGCGCGGCATCACCATCACCTCGGCGGCGACGACTGCCTTCTGGCAGGGGATGGATCAGCAGTTCCAGAAGCACCGCCTGAACATCATCGATACCCCGGGGCACGTGGACTTCACCATCGAGGTGGAGCGTTCGCTGCGGGTTCTCGACGGGGCCGTGTTCGTTCTGTGTGCGGTCGGTGGCGTTCAGCCCCAGTCCGAGACCGTATGGCGCCAGGCCAACAAGTACGGCGTGCCGCGTCTGGCGTTCGTCAACAAGATGGACCGTCAGGGCTCCGATTTCTTCCGCGTTATGGATCAGCTCAAGAAGCGTCTGGGCGCGAACCCGGTGCCGATCGTCATCCCGATCGGTGCCGAGGAGAACTTCGAGGGCGTGGTCGACCTGATCCGCATGAAGGCGATCTACTGGAACACCGACGACATGGGCATGACCTATGACGAGCGGGAGATTCCGGAAGAGCTCAAGGAGCAGGCCGAGCAGTACCGCGAAGAGATGATCGAAGCGGCCGCCGAGTCCTCCGAAGAGCTGATGGAGAAGTACCTCGAGAACGGCGAGCTCTCCGACGAGGAGATCAAGCAGGGCATCCGTCAGCGCACGCTCGAGAACGAGATCATCCCGGCGCTCTGCGGCACCGCGTTCAAGAACAAGGGCATCCAGCGTCTGCTCGACGCGGTCATCGAATACCTGCCGGCTCCGACCGAAGTTCCGGACATCAAGGGCGAACTGCCGGACGGCACCGAAGCCCGTCGTAAGACCGGCGACGACCAGCCGTTCGCTGCCCTGGCGTTCAAGATCATGACCGATCCGTTCGTCGGTTCGCTGGCCTTCTTCCGTGTCTACTCGGGAGTGGTGAACGCCGGTGACGGCATCCTGAACTCGACCAAGGGCAACCGCGAGCGCATCGGCCGTATCCTGCAGATGCACTCCAACAGCCGTGAAGAGGTCAAGTCGGTCTACGCGGGCGACATCGCCGCCGCGGTCGGTCTGAAGAACGTCACCACTGGTGAGACGCTTTGTGATCCGAAGGATCCGATCATCCTCGAGCGGATGGAATTCCCGGACCCGGTTATCTCCGTTGCCGTCGAGCCGAAGACCAAGTCGGACCAGGAAAAGATGTCCCAGGCCCTCGGTCGTCTGGCCCAGGAGGATCCGTCCTTCCGTGTCCGCACCGACGAAGAGTCCGGCCAGACCATCATTTCCGGCATGGGCGAGCTGCACCTCGAGATCCTCGTCGACCGCATGCGTCGCGAGTTCAAGGTGGACGCGAACATCGGCAAGCCGCAGGTGGCCTACCGCGAGACGATCCGCGGATCGGTCGAGCAGGACGGCAAGTTCGTTCGCCAGTCCGGTGGTCGCGGCCAGTACGGTCACGTCAAGCTCCGCATCGAGCCGAACGAGGAAGGCGAAGGCTTCGAGTTCATCAACCAGATCGTTGGTGGCGTGGTGCCGAAGGAGTACATCCCGGCCGTCGAGCGTGGTGTCGAGGAGCAGATGCAGAACGGCGTCATCGCGGGTTACCCGATGGTCGACGTGAAGGTCACGCTGTACGACGGCTCGTACCACGAGGTCGACTCCAACGAGATGGCGTTCAAGGTCGCCGGTTCGATGGCCTTCAAGGAAGGCGCACAGAAAGCCTCTCCGGCCCTGCTCGAGCCGATGATGAGCGTCGAGATCGAGACGCCGGAAGAGTACATGGGCGACGTCATCGGTGACGTGAACCGTCGCCGCGGGATGGTCCAGGGCATGGAAGACACCGCCGGTGGTTCCAAGCAGATCAAGGCCGAGGTGCCGCTGTCCGAGATGTTCGGCTACGCCACCGACCTGCGTTCTGCAACCCAGGGCCGTGCGACGTACTCGATGGAGTTTGGCCGTTACGCCGAGGCACCGAAGAGCGTGGTCGAGGAAGTCAGCAAGGGCGCTTCCTGAGGCACCGCGGTCTCCTGAATTTGTTTCCAGTTGAGGATGTAAGACATGTCCAAAGAAAAGTTTGAACGTTCCAAGCCGCACGTAAACGTCGGCACGATCGGTCACGTTGACCACGGCAAGACCACGCTGACCGCGGCGATCACGCACGTGATGTCGCAGGCATCCGGCGGTCAGGGCATGGCCTTCGACCAGATCGACAAGGCGCCGGAAGAGAAGGCGCGTGGCATCACGATCTCCACCTCGCACGTCGAGTACGAGTCGGAGAAGCGTCACTACGCCCACGTCGACTGCCCGGGTCACGCCGACTACGTCAAGAACATGATCACCGGTGCCGCCCAGATGGACGGCGCGATCCTGGTGGTTTCCGCCGCTGACGGCCCGATGCCGCAGACCCGTGAGCACATCCTGCTCTCGCGTCAGGTTGGCGTTCCGTTCATCGTCGTCTTCCTGAACAAGGCAGACATGGTCGACGATCCGGAGCTGCTCGAGCTGGTCGAGATGGAAGTTCGTGACCTGCTGAGCCAGTACGACTTCCCGGGCGACGACACCCCGATCGTTACCGGTTCCGCCCTGAAGGCACTGGAAGGCGACACCTCCGAAATCGGCTCCCAGGCGATCATCAAGCTGGTCGAGGCGATGGACGACTACATTCCGGAGCCGGAGCGTGCCATCGACGGCGACTTCATCATGCCGGTCGAGGACGTGTTCTCCATCTCTGGTCGCGGCACTGTCGTTACCGGTCGTGTCGAGCGCGGCATCGTCAAGACGGGCGAAGAGATCGAGATCGTTGGTCTGAAGGACACCCAGAAGACCACCGTTACCGGTGTCGAGATGTTCCGCAAGCTGCTCGACGAAGGTCAGGCTGGCGACAACATCGGCGTACTGCTGCGTGGCACCAAGCGCGACGAAGTCGAGCGTGGCCAGGTCCTGTGTAAGCCGGGCACCATCAAGCCGCACACTCAGTTCGAGGCCGAGGTCTACGTCCTGTCGAAGGAAGAGGGTGGTCGTCACACCCCGTTCTTCAACGGCTACCGTCCGCAGTTCTACTTCCGTACCACCGACGTGACTGGCGCTTGCGAGCTGCCGGAAGGCACCGAGATGGTCATGCCGGGCGACAACGTGGCGATGACCGTCACGCTGATCGCACCGATCGCGATGGAAGAAGGCCTGCGCTTTGCCGTCCGTGAAGGCGGTCGCACCGTCGGCGCTGGCGTCGTTTCCAAGATCATCGAGTAATCAGATATGGCAGGACAAACGATTCGCATCCGGCTGAAGAGCTTCGATCACCGCCTGATCGACCGTTCTACCGCGGAGATCGTCGAGACCGCGCGCCGCAGTGGCGCGCGGATCAAAGGCCCGATCCCGCTGCCGACCCGCAAGGAGCGGTACACCGTGCTGACCTCCCCGCACGTCAACAAGGACGCGCGTGACCAGTACGAGATCCGCACCCACAAGCGCGTACTCGACATCGTCGACCCGACCGACAAGACGGTTGACCTGTTGATGCAGCTTGACCTGGCCGCTGGCGTGGACGTCCAGATTCGTCTGAACTGATCCGCTTCCTAGCAGCCTGAACGCGCCGGCCAAAACGCTTTTGGCTCGGCGCGTTTTCTGTTATAGTGCCGCGCTCTTGTTCAGCCCGATGCGTGCTAAACGCGCGTCGGGCTGGTTTTTTCCGGCGATCCGGTCAATCGAAATCGGCGCCGAAGTACATAAGAGGAAACAACAATGGCTTTAGGTGTTGTCGGTCGCAAGGTCGGCATGACCCGAGTATTTGACGACTCCGGCGTATCCACGCCGGTGACCGTCATCGAGGTCGAGCCGAACCGTGTGACTCAGAAGAAGGTTCAGGATGTCGACGGTTACACCGCCCTCCAGGTGACCGTGGGCGAGCGCCGTCCCAATCGCGTGACCAAGCCGATGGCCGGGCATTTTGCCAAGGCCGAGGTTGCCGCCGGTCGCGCTGTTCGCGAGTTCCGTGTCGACGAGGACGTGCTGGCGAACTACGAGTCGGGCAGCGAGATCACTGTCGAGATCTTCGCCGACGTGCCTTCGGTTGATGTGACGGGCACCAGCAAGGGTAAAGGCTTTGCCGGTACCGTTAAGCGTCACAACTTCCGTACCCAGGATGCCACTCACGGTAACTCGCTCTCGCACCGTGTGCCGGGTTCCATCGGTCAGAACCAGACCCCGGGTCGCGTGTTCAAGGGCAAGAAGATGGCCGGTCACATGGGTGACGAGCGTGTCTCCGCGATGAACCTGAAAGTGGTCCGCGTGGATGCCGAGAAGGGTCTGCTGCTGGTGAAGGGTGCCGTTCCGGGCGCCACCGGTGGCGACGTGCTCGTTCGTCCCTCGGTCAAGATCAAAGCGTGAGGTCGGCAGGTATGGATATCCAAGTAAAGAATGGTTCCGCGCTGAACGTCTCCGATCAGGTCTTCGGCCGGGAATACAACGAAGCGCTGGTGCATCAGGCCGTGGTTGCTTACCTCGCCGGCGGCCGTGCCGGCTCCAAGAAGCAGCTGAGCCGTGCCGAGGTTTCCGGTGGCAACACCAAGCCGTGGCGCCAGAAAGGCACCGGCCGCGCTCGCGCCGGTACCACTCGTGGGCCGATCTGGCGCACCGGTGGTGTCACCTTCGCCGCTCGTCCGCGCGACTTCTCGCAGAAGATGAACCGCAAGGCCTACCGCGCCGCGATGCGTTCGATCTTTTCCGAGCTGCTGCGTCAGGACCGTCTGGTCGTGGTCGAGTCGCTCACCGTCGACGCGCCGAAGACCAAGCAGGTCGTGAAGGCGCTCAATGACCTCGGTCTGGACAAGGGCAAGCGCCTGATCGTCACCGAGGCGATGGACGAGGCGCTGCTGCTGGGTTCGCGCAACGTGGTCGAGCTGGGTTACCGCACCGCCGGTACCCTCGAGCCGGTCAGCCTGGTGGACGCGGATCACGTGGTCATCACCCAGGGCGCCCTGAAGATGGTTGAGGAGTGGCTGTCATGAATTCGGAAAAGCTTTACGACGTGCTGCGCGCCCCGGTGGTCACCGAGAAGACCGCCCGCGCCGGCGAGTTCAATCAGTACGTGTTCCAGGTCGCCACCACGGCTTCCAAGCCGGAGATCAAGGCCGCCGTCGAGCAGGTCTTCGAGGTGAGCGTCAAGGCCGTCCAGGTTGCGAACCAGCGCGGCAAGGTGCGTCGCTTCCGTGGCATGGCGGGTCGTCGTGCTGACACCAAGAAGGCGTACGTCACGCTAGCCGAAGGGCAGACCATCGACTTCGGCGCGGCCGGCTAAACGAAGGGGAATCAACTAATGGCTATCAAAGTTGCAAAACCGACTTCTCCGGGTCGCCGTGGCGTCGTCGAGACCGATCGTTCCGGTCTCTACAAGGGCAAGGCCTATGCGCCGCTGCTCGAGAAGAAGCATGGTTCGGGCGGCCGTAACAACGCCGGTCGCATCACCACCCGTCACATTGGCGGTGGTCACAAGCACCACTACCGGAAGATCGACTTCAAGCGCAACAAGGACGGCATCACCGCCCAGGTTGAGCGGATCGAGCACGACCCGAACCGCTCGGCGCACATTGCGCTGCTGAAGTACGCCGACGGTGAGCGCCGCTACATCGTCGCTCCGCGCGGCGTGAAGGCGGGTCAAACCGTGGTGTCCGGTGTCGAGGCGCCGATCAAGCCGGGCAACGCCCTGCCGCTGTACTCGATCCCGGTTGGTACCACCATCCACGCGATCGAGCTCAAGCCGGGCAAGGGCGCTCAGCTGGCGCGTAGTGCCGGCGGTGCCGCTCAGCTGGTCGCTCGTGAAGGCTCCTACGCCACCATCCGCCTGCGTTCGGGCGAGATGCGCAAGGTGCTGACCGAGTGCCGCGCGACCGTAGGCGAGGTCTCCAACCAGGAGCACAGCCTGCGTCAGCTCGGCAAGGCGGGCGCGAAGCGCTGGCGCGGCGTTCGTCCGACCGTTCGCGGTGTGGTGATGAACCCGGTCGACCACCCGCACGGTGGTGGTGAGGGTCGCACCTCCGGTGGTCGTCACCCGGTCACCCCGTGGGGCGTGCCGACCAAGGGTTACAAGACGCGTACGAACAAGCGTACTGACAAGTACATCGTTCGCCGTCGTAACAAGAAATAACGCAATCAAGAGGGCTTCAAGGTGCCACGTTCACTCAAGAAAGGTCCTTTCGTGGACCATCACCTGATGCAGAAAGTGGAAGAGGCCGCGGCCGCCAACAGCCGCCGGCCCATAAAGACCTGGTCGCGCCGCTCGATGATCCTTCCCGACATGATCGGGTTGACCATCGCGGTGCACAACGGTCGTCAGCACGTTCCGGTGCTGATCAACGAGAACATGGTTGGCCAGAAACTCGGCGAGTACGCACCCACGCGCACTTACCGTGGTCATGCCGCCGATAAGAAAGCCAAGCGTTAAGGAGGTTCCGTGATGCAAGCACAAGCACTACACCGGTTTGCCCGGATCTCCCCGCAGAAGGCTCGTCTGGTAGCCGACCAGGTGCGTGGCGCGAACGTCGCCTCGGCCCTGGAAGATCTCCAGTTCTCGACCAAGAAGGGTGCCGCGATCATCCGCAAGGTCGTCGAGTCGGCGATCGCCAACGCGGAGAACAACGAGGGCGCGGACGTCGATCGTCTGTGCATCTCCGAGATCATGGTCGACGAAGGCCCGACTCTGAAGCGATTCCGTGCGCGGGCGAAAGGCCGCGGTGTGCGGATCCTCAAGCGGACCAGCCACATCAAAGTCGTCGTCAGCGAGCGCTAAGGAGCAGTCATGGGTCACAAAGTACATCCGGTAGGCTTCCGGCTTGGGATCTCCTCCGACTGGAGCTCTCGCTGGTACGCCGATAACAAGAGTTTTTCCGAACACCTCGAGCAGGACGTGCGTACGCGCAAGTACATCCGTCAGCGTCTGAAGGATGCGTCCGTCTCGCGTGTGCAGATCGAGCGCCCGGCCCGTTCGGCCGCGGTCACCATCCACACCGCGCGTCCGGGCATCGTCATCGGCCGCAAGGGTGAGGACATCGAGCGCCTGCGCACCGAGATCGCCCCGATGCTGGGCCTGGAGCGCAGCGCGGTGAAGGTCTCCGTCGAAGAGATCCGCAAGCCGGAGCTCGACGCGCAGCTGGTCGCCGAATCGATCGCTCAGCAGCTCGAGCGCCGCGTGATGTTCCGTCGCGCCATGAAGCGCGCCGTGCAAACCACCATGCGCCTCGGCGCCGGTGGCGTGAAGGTCAACGTGGCCGGTCGCCTGGGTGGCGCCGAGATCGCGCGTACCGAGTGGTACCGCGAAGGCCGCGTGCCGCTGCACACCCTGCGTGCGGACATCGACTACGGCATGGCAGAGGCCCAGACCACCTACGGCATCATTGGTGTCAAGGTCTGGATTTTCAAAGGCGAGGTGTTCGGTGTGCCGGGCAGCGACGACGGCAAGTCGGCCGCCTGATCAACGAATTGAAGTGGAGCTTTGAAAAATGCTGCTGCCAAAACGCACAAAATTCCGCAAGCAGTTCAAGGGCAAGAACCGCGGCGTTGCCAACAACGGCAACAAGGTTAGCTTTGGCGAGTTCGGCCTGAAGACGCTTGAGCGCGGAAATATTACTTCCCGTCAGATCGAGGCTGGTCGTCGCGCCATCTCTCGTCACGTGAAGCGGGGCGGTAAGATCTGGATCCGGATCTTCCCGGACACCCCGATTACCCAGAAGCCCCTGGAAGTCCGTATGGGTAAGGGTAAGGGCAGCGTCGAGCACTGGGTTGCCAAGGTGCAGCCGGGCAAGATGCTGTACGAAATCGAGGGGGTCAGCGAGGACGTTGCACGTGAAGCTTTCGAGCGTGCCTCCGCCAAGCTGCCCGTGAAGACCACGTTCGTAACACGGTTGGTGATGTGATGACTGCAACAGAATTGCGTGAAAAATCCGTCGACGAGCTGCGCGAAGAGCTGGTGGCCGTCAAGCGCGAGCAATTCAACCTGCGCATGCAGCACGCCACGGGCCAGGAAGTGAAGACTCACCTGGTTCGCGAGGCGCGGCGCAACGCTGCTCGTATCAAGACCGTGATTGCGGAAAAGGAGCGTGCCTGAGATGACGACGGTATCCGAAGAAAAGAACGTACGCACCCGTGAAGGGGTCGTAACCAGTAACAAGGGCGACAAGTCCATCACGGTGGCGGTCGAGCGTCGAGTTCAGCACCCGCTGTACGGCAAGTACATGACCCGGACGACCAAGTTCCGCGTGCATGACGAGGAAAACACCTGCCGTCAGGGTGACCGTGTCGAGATCCGCGAGACCAAGCCGATCTCCAAGAACAAGAGCTGGACCCTGGTCCGCGTTGTCGAACGCTCTGCTGAGTAAGGAGTTTCGTCATGATCCAGATGCAAACAGTGCTGAATTCGGCAGATAACAGCGGCGCGCGCAAGGTCCAGTGCATCAAGGTGCTGGGTGGCTCGCACCGCCGTTACGCCGAGATCGGCGACGTAATCAAGGTGTCCGTCAAGGACGCGATCCCGCGCGGTCGCGTCAAGAAGGGCGAGGTCTACAACGCGGTCGTCGTACGTACCGCAAAGGGTGTTCGTCGTCCGGACGGCTCGCTGATCCGTTTCGACGGTAACGCGGCGGTCCTGCTGAACGCCCAGCTCCAGCCGATCGGTACCCGTATTTTCGGCCCGGTCACCCGTGAGCTGCGTGGCGAGAAGTTCATGAAGATCGTCTCGCTGGCGCCGGAAGTTATTTAAGAGGGGTTCGAGATGCGCAAGATTCGTCAGGGCGACGACGTGGTCGTCGTTGCCGGCAAAGACAAGGGTCGTCGCGGCACCGTGCTCCGGGTCGTCGAGAACGGCGCGCGGGTGGTCGTCGAAGGGGTCAACATGGTGAAGAAGCACCAGAAGCCCAACCCGATGATCGGCCGCACCGGCGGCATCATTGAAATGGAGAAGCCCGTTGATATCTCCAACGTGATGCTGTTTAATCCGGCCTCCGAAAAAGGCGACCGGGTCGGCTTCAAGACGCTTGAAGACGGTCGGAAGGTTCGTTACTTCAAATCCAACGGCGAAGTCGTTGACGCTTAATAGGAATCAGAGAAATGGCTCGACTTCAGGAATACTACTCCAACACGTTGCGTGCCGAGCTCGGTAAGAAGCTGGGCATCGACAACGTAATGGCCGTTCCGAAGCTGACCAAGATTACGTTGAACATGGGCCTGGGTGATTCCGCTCGTGACAAGAAAGTAATCGATAACGCAGTGGAAGAAATGGGTCTGATCACCGGTCAGCAGCCGGTGGTGACGTATGCGCGCAAGTCGATCGCGGGCTTCAAGCTCCGTGAAGGCATGCCGCTGGGTGTCAAGGTCACCCTCAGGGGACGTACGATGTACGAATTCCTCGATCGGTTGATCCATGTGGCGAGTCCCCGCATCCGCGACTTCCGTGGCCTGAGCCCGAAGTCGTTCGATGGTCGTGGCAATTACAGCCTCGGGGTTCGTGAACAGATCATCTTCCCGGAAATCGACTTCGACAAGGTCGATCAGGTCCGGGGTATGGATATCACGATCACAACGACTGCGAAGGACAACGACCAGGCCCGGGCACTGCTCGACGGCTTCGGTTTCCCCTTCCGTCGTTAACAGAGACGAAACGAGACTATGGCTAAGAAAAGCATGATCGCTCGCGAGGCCAAGCGCCAGAAGCTGGCTCGCCAGTACGCCGACAAGCGCGCCAAGCTGCGCGCAATCGTCGCGGATCCCGAGGTGGATTTCGACGAGAAGATGGCGGCCTCCGCCGAGCTGCAGAAGCTGCCGCGCGATTCTTCTTACACCCGCCAAGTGCGCCGTTGTGCGCTGACCGGCCGTCCGAAGGGCGTCTACCGGAAGTTTGGCATGGGGCGTAACAAGCTCCGTCAACTGGCAATGGCCGGGGAAATCCCGGGCCTGCGCAAGTCCAGCTGGTAAGGAGATAGCGCGATGAGTATGAATGATCCGATCGCGGATATGCTGACGCGCATCCGCAATGGCCAGGCCGCACGCAAGACGGAAGTCCGTATGCCGGCCTCCAAGTTCAAGAAGGCTGTTGCCCAGACGCTGGTGGACGAAGGCTACATCGCCGACGTCCGCGTCGAAGGCGACAAGAAGCCGACGCTGGTCCTCGGTCTGCGCTACTTCGAAGGCAAGCCGGTTATCGAGAAGATCAACCGCGTTTCCCGTCCGGGTTCGCGCAAGTTCTTCGGCGCCGAGAACCTGCCGCAGGTCCTGGGTGGCCTGGGCGTAGCCGTGGTTTCCACCTCTGAGGGTGTGATGCCGGACCGTGAAGCACGTCGCCGCAACATCGGTGGCGAAGTCGTCTGCTTTGTATCGTAACCGGTTGGGGGATTTATGAGTCGAGTAGCACGAAAGCCGGTCGCGGTCCCCTCGGGTGTCGAGGTTAAGCTTGATGACCAGGTTCTGTCCTTCAAGGGCAAGAACGGCGAGCTGAGCCTCAACGTTCACCCGACGGTCGGTGTGACCTTCGAGGACAACCAGATTCAGTTTACGCCGAACAGCGATGCCGACATTCCGATGGCTGGCACCATGCGCTCTCTGGCGCAGGGCAGCGTCGACGGTGTTGCCAACGGTTTCGAGATCAAGCTTCAACTGGTCGGCGTGGGTTACCGCGCTCAGGTGCAGGGCCAGACCCTGAACCTGCAGCTGGGTTACTCGCATCCGATCGACTTCCCGCTCCCGGAAGGCGTTTCGGCGGAAACTCCGTCGGCGACCGAGATCATCATCAAGGGCGCGGACAAGCAGAAGGTCGGCCAGGTGGCTTCCAACGTGCGGGCCATGCGTCCGCCGGAGCCTTACAAGGGCAAGGGCGTTAAGTACGCGGATGAGCGCATCCTGCGTAAGGAAGCCAAGAAGAAATAATCGAGGGTGACGCGATGAACGAAAGTACCAAACAGCGGCTCCGCCGCGCACGTCGCGCCCGGGCCAAGATCAAGTCGCTCGGCGTGCATCGCCTGAGCGTGCACCGGAGCAGCAACCATACTTACGCGCAGCTCTTCGCACCGGAAGGCACGGTCGTCGCGACCGCGTCGACTCTGGGCAAGGGCGTGCTGGCCGACGGCGAGTACGGTGGCAACGTGGCCGCCGCCAAGAAGGTTGGCGAGGCCATCGCCAAGGCAGCCCTGGACAAGGGCATCGACACCGTGGCGTTCGACCGCTCGGGTTTCATTTACCACGGGCGTGTCCAGGCAGTTGCCGATGCGGCACGCGAAGCCGGCCTGAAGTTCTAAAGAGGTAATGCAATGAGCCGTAATGCAAACGACGTCTCGAACGAAGGCCTGATCGAGAAGCTGGTCACCATCAACCGCGTGTCCAAGGTGGTCAAAGGTGGTCGCCAGTTCTCGTTCACCGCGCTGACCGTGGTGGGTGACGGCGAAGGCCGTGTCGGCTTCGGGTATGGCAAGGCCAAAGAAGTGCCGGCCGCCATCCAGAAGGCGATGGAGCGGGCTCGCAACAGCATGGTCGACGTACCGCTGCGCGACGGGACCCT